>NZ_JADBUE010000013.1:0-6837 GCF_020245805.1 Microcystis sp. M179S2
ATATATTCTGAATCGTAAGTTATAACTATTATAATCTCATTTCTCTTTGTGATCAGGTTCAAGATTTTCTAGTTTTTGACTGCTATAAGCATTAATACTCATTGCACAAGTGAGATGCTCCCTTCTTGTCCCTCGACTTACCAGAAGGAACAGTTGTCGAAGCGATTTTATTGATTAAAGAAGCTGCTGAAATGGATGAAACCGACTATCTGCTTTCCACAGAAGCTAACCGTCAACATCTCCAAGAGGCAATAGAATCTCTGAAAAATCCTGATAGTTATATTTATGTAGATGCTGCTAACTTATGAGGAAAGTCGCCTTTCTAACCCGAAGTTTTGATGAGTTTAATCAATGGGCGCTCGCAGACAAAAAAGTTGACGCTAAAATTGTCAGCCTGATTAAAGATGTTCAAGGAGAGCCTTTTTCTGGATTAGGAAAACCAGAAGCATTAAAACATGAACTATCAGGATTGTGGTCACGACGCATTACAAAAGAACATCCCCTAGTTTATAGCGTGTCTGATCAAGAAATTGTGATTGTTTCCTGTAAATTTCACTACTAATAATCGCCAGAAATTCCAGAACTAGCTGAGAGCAAGAATTAGGGTAAACGAAAACTTAAGAAGAATTTCTCAAGAAAGGGAAAACCAACCTACATTTTTCTTTTATTCTTGTCCAACACCACCATCGAATACTGTCCTATCCCTAGAGAAATTAATTGAATAGAACATTGCAAGTCAAAACAGGATTATGTTGATTTTGGACTCGACTTTAACACTCTTGAACACTTTAAACAGGATTTAGTATTACACAAGAGCTAGAACCTCTGGAAATGCGTTGCAAGGGAGACCCTTGCAACGAGGTAGAAACGAGAAGAACCACTTACTTATTAATTTTTCACAAAAGTAAATTTACCATTTTTACCATCGGCATCCATTTTAATTTGTGCCACGGAGAATTTATCCTGAATGATTTCTCCTTCGGGAGTAAAAGCAATATCTCCCAAGACAGTGACATACTTACCCGCTAAAATTTCCTGATTTAATTGTTGGCGAATTTGTTCGAGGGAAAGTGTACTGAGTTTATTTTTATCATCTACCCGTTTTAAGGCCTCGACAAAAACTTGAATTCCCGTAAAAGCTTGAGCGGTAAATTGGGGCGGTGCTTTTTTATTTTCTGCTGTATAAGCGGCGACAAAATCCCGATTAATAGGATTATCTAATTCCGGGTTATAAGCTTGAGCAATGATAATGCCATCACATTGAGCTTGACAAACCGGGAAAATATTAGAGGTATTTAAACCGTTGCCACCAATAATTAACCCTTGATAGCCTAATTGTCGCAACTGTTTGACCAAATTGCCCCCGTCAGCAACCAAACCAGAAATAACCACTAAATCCGGTTTAATATTAATAGCGGCGGTGGCTTGGTTTTGAAAATCTGTATCGGTGGTTTGGAATTTCTGCACGGTGACAATATCAAGATTTAAACTCTTTAGGGTTTCTTGAAAAGTTTCCGTTTCCGATTTACTAAAAGCATCATTTTGGGCAAAAAAGACAGCCACTTTTTTAATCTTGGGATCGATTTTTAAAGCGGTTTTAACCGCATTGGGAGCGACCACAGCCACAGGAGCAGACACCCTACCCACATATTCACCGATCTGGGGGATACCTTTAGCCGTGTTAGACGGACCGAGAATGGGAACTTTGGCTCGATCGGCGATCGGACTAGCGGCAAAA
Organism: Microcystis sp. M179S2; assembly: GCF_020245805.1. Classification (NCBI taxonomy): domain Bacteria; kingdom Bacillati; phylum Cyanobacteriota; class Cyanophyceae; order Chroococcales; family Microcystaceae; genus Microcystis; species Microcystis sp. M179S2. The sequence goes on from NZ_JADBUE010000013.1 coordinate 1,739, forward strand.
GCTTGCTGGGAAAGGGAGGGACCAAGAATACCCACCACCTTATCTTGAGTGATTAGGGTATTAATGGCGTTGATCGCTCCCGGTTCATCCCCGGCCACATCCTGGATAATAACTTTAATCGGTGTTCCATTGACTCCGCCCTTTTTATTAAAATATGTTTCAGCCATCTTGACACCGATCACCTGTTCCTGTCCCAATAGGGCGAGATTGCTGGTTTGAGCTAAAGCTGCACCGATGGGAATAGCAGCAGTGGCGGCGTTTTCTGCGGGACTGGGGTTAGTTTGACCGGTGGGAGTGCCGGAATTACAGGCCACCACTAGACCAAAAGTGACTAGGGATAGTATTAAGGGGATTAATAAACGTTTTCTGAGCATCTTAACTCTCCAGGAGGATGATATTGTTGATGACACTATTATTTCGCTAATCGGGTTGATTTCAGCGATAATTCTCGACGCAATCGGACCGGATTCTGCTCCCTTAGCGCCCTTTCTTTCCTCTAATTTTGTCGATTAACCTCCCCGTCTCACCTCCGTTTTCAGAAAAACGATTTGCCTTTTCTGGTTCTGTCGCCTAACCTAGTAGTTAGGGAATCTATTATCGCCTTTCCCGTCCACAAACCCCGAAGCGAAAACATCCATTTAAGATTATGACTAACCCCGTTATTCACGCCTTTTTCCTCGGACGAGCGATCGCTGAAGTGATCGGTGAACAGCTAGAAGATGCGTTTACCAACGCTTTAAGCGAATTAGGCAAATTTGATGCCGAACAACGGGAAAACCTGCGGCAATTCGTCGAAGAAGTGCAAATGAGAGCCGATCAAGCCATGGAAAAGGGAGTATATACTGGTACAGACTCCAGTGGTTCCTCCAGTGCCGATGTGCAGGAAAACATCGACGAAATGCGGGCCGAAATCGCCCAATTGCGCTCGGAACTAAAAAACTACCGAAATTAACCAAAAAACCTCTTTTAGTCGCTTTAAAGCCCCAAAAACTGCGTGTCAGCCCTTCTACCCGTCCCCGTTACCCCAGAGTTAAACCCAGCAATGCCGGCCCTCCAAGTCGCCAAAAATAGCTATCGTTGGAATCGAGAAAACTATTCCATCAATCGTCGTCGTCTAGATATTTGGCGATTCGTTCTGACTGTACTTTATCAATTCTGGCTCAACGGTAAAAAATGGAGCTATAACGGCGGCTATAGCCAAGAAAAACTCGCCGGCAGACGCAGAAAACAGGCCGCTTGGATTCGGGAAACCATGCTAGAATTGGGACCGACTTTTATTAAAGTCGGTCAACTGTTCTCCACCCGGGCCGATCTTTTTCCCCTCGAATATGTGGAAGAACTCTCGAAACTACAGGATCAGGTTCCCGCATTTACCTACGAACAGGCCAGCAAAATTATCGAGGTATCCCTCGGTAAACCCCTGCATAAACTCTTTAAAAGCTTCGATCCCATCCCCCTAGCAGCCGCTAGTTTAGGGCAAGTTCACCGGGCCCAACTGAACACCGGGGAAGATGTGGTGGTCAAAGTCCAACGGCCCGGATTGAAAAAATTATTTAGTATCGATCTGGCCATCCTGAAAAAAATCGCCCAATACTTCCAAAATCATCCTAAATGGGGTAAAGGTCGCGATTGGACGGGTATTTATGAAGAATGCTGTAAAATTCTCTGGGAAGAAACCGATTATCTCAATGAAGGTCGTAACGCTGACACTTTTCGCCGTAATTTTCGCGGGGAAGATTGGGTCAAAGTACCAAAAGTCTATTGGCGCTACACCTCTCCCCGGGTTTTAACCCTAGAATACCTCCCCGGCATCAAAATCAGTCATTATGAGGCCCTAGAAGCGGCAGGACTCGATCGCAAATTGTTGGCTAAACTAGGGGCAAAAGCCTATCTAATTCAACTACTCAATAACGGCTTTTTTCACGCAGATCCTCACCCCGGCAATATCGCCGTTGATAGTGATGGCTCCTTAATTTTCTACGATTTCGGCATGATGGGACAAATTAAAACCAACGTGCGCGAAAAATTAATGCAGACTCTCTTGGGAATTGCCCAAAAAGATGCCGATCGCGTGGTCACTTCTCTGGTAGATTTAGGAGCATTAACTGCTAATGGTGATATGGGAGCAGTGCGGCGATCGATCCAGTATATGCTCGATAACTTCATGGATAAACCCTTTGAGGAGCAATCCGTAGCCTCTATCAGTGATGATCTCTATGAAATCGCCTACGATCAGCCTTTTCGCTTTCCTGCTACCTTCACCTTCGTCATGCGAGCATTTTCTACCCTGGAAGGGGTAGGCAAAGGACTCGATCCTCAATTTAACTTTATGGAAGTGGCCCAACCTTTTGCCCTGCAATTAGTACATGATATGACAGGAAATAATGGCAGTAATATCCTCGATGAGTTAGGACGACAAGCGGCCCAAGTGAGCAGCACCGCCCTGAGTTTACCCCGACGCATCGATGATACGATCGAAAAATTAGAACGGGGTGATATCCGTGTCCGGGTACGTTCCAGCGAATCCGATCGACTTTTACGGCGATTGGGTATGATTCAAATGGGAACCAACTATACTTTACTCATAAGTGCTTTGGTTATCTCGGCGACGCTTCTATTTGTCAATGGTTTTGGTTGGTTAACTTTAGTACCGATGGCGATTTCCCTGCTTCCGGGGATAGCTCTTGTGAGACTTTGGCAAAAAATTGAACGTCAGGATCGTATGATGTAATCGAGCGCAGGATAATAAATATTGTGTTAGCAGCAGAAATTTCCATGAACAATCTTTCTTTTGGGGGAATGACCGATCCTGGTGTAGTGCGATCGGTTAATCAGGATAGTTATTATATCGACCCCGATCGGCGCTTTTTTATCGTTGCTGATGGTATGGGAGGTCATGCGGGGGGCCAGGAAGCTAGTCAAATCGCCACTGAAACTATCCAAGCTCATCTAGAAGAACACTGGAATTCGCCCCAGGCTGCCGGGGAATTGCTGCAGGAGGCAATTACTGCCGCTAACGAGAAGATTATTGAAGATCAGCTGAAAAATCCCGAAAGACAGGACATGGGGACAACCCTAGTCATGGCTATCTTCCGAGATGATGGCTCTTGGTACACCCATATTGGTGATTCCCGTCTCTATCGCTTTCGTGAGCAAAAATTAGAACAGGTGACGGAGGATCATACTTGGATAGCTAGGGCGATAAAAATGGGCGATCTGTCCGAAGAAGATGGGAAAAACCACCCTTGGCGACACATTTTATTTCAATGTCTCGGTCGTCGCGATTTGCCCCCAGTGACGGTATCTCCCCTCGATGTGCAGTCCGGCGATAGTTTAATTCTCTGTAGTGATGGTTTGACGGAAGAAGTGTCCGACGAGGAAATTAGCGATTATTTGCAAACTGGTGCCGATTGTCAGGAAATTGTCGAGAATTTAGTGGCAGCGGCCAAAAAAGCCGGCGGTTCTGATAATATCACCGTGGTCATGGTAACACAAAATTGAGAGGAAATAGCGATCAGCGCTCGCCAAACTTCCACTCCTACTCGATCGCTCCTGCTTGTTTTAATAAAGAAACGATCGCGTGATGGTGATTAAATTTAGCTAACATTAAAGCGGTCATTCCCCCTTGATTTTTCTGATTTAAGTGCACTTTTCCCCCGTCTAACAAAACTTTAACCGTGTCGAGACAACCGTGATAACTCGCCCACATTAAAGGGGAAGCGCCGCTAAAATCGAGTTTATTGACATCAGCACCGATATCGATTAACCGGCGCACCAGTTGACTATTATTGCCCTCACAAGCTTTCATGAGGACAGTTTTGCCATCGGGATAAACGGCGTTGGGATTAGCCCCGTAGTCGAGGAGATAACGACAGATTTTCGTAAATTTGCGCTGTAGAGCTAAAGTTAACGGTGTTTCTCCCTGCTGAGTTAGGTTAGGCTCCGCCCCCTGTTTTAACAATTCTAAAACGATCGCTTCGTATCCTTGCATCGTGGCGATGATCAGGGGTGTATCACCAAAATGGTTGCGGTGATTGACAAAAGCGCCGGCTTGTAGTAAGGCCTGGACGATCTCTAGATGTCCTTCGATCGTCGCTAGATGCAGGGCCGTTTCTCCCGCCTGATTTTGATTGTCAATACTAGCCCCCTTAGCCAGTAAAAGTCGGACAATATCGAAATATCCCTCGGCAGCGGCGATCATGAGGGCAGTTTCTCCCTCCTCCGTGCTGATGTTTGGATTTGCTCCCGCTTGCAGTAAAGTTTGCCCGCTGCCGAGATTTCCCCTCTCTACAGCCAAAATTAGGGGAGTTTCCCCGGATAAAGTGGGAGCATCGAGGGGCATACCACGGGTAATAAACAATTCGAGGATTTCTGGGCAATTAGCGACGAGAGCCTGTAACCAAGCTTGTTGACGGATTTCTTCATCTACACCACTATCGAGCAGTAAACGGACGATGGCGGCGTAATTTTGTTTGATCGCTACAGATAAAGCCGTATCTCCATCCCGATCGCGCATATTGACCCGAGCGCCGGCGATTAATAACTGTTCTGCGATCGCTGTATGCCCCTTATAAGCGGCAATCATTAGTGCTGGTGTACCATCTTGATTAACCTGATTGACATTAGCACCGGCAGCGATTAGTTGAGGGAGGATTTGACTGTGATTGAGGGCAGCCGCTAACATGAGAGGGCTTAAACCTTGAGGTTGTTTACTTTTGTTGATATCAGCCCCAAATTCTCGCAAAATTGCCACAATTTCCCGATGACCCCCCTGCACGGCATAGATTAAAGCCGTAGTATTTTGCACATCAGTGGCGTTGACATTTGCCCCCTGACTCAGTAAAGCTTGAACCCGCGCCAGATTGCCCTGGCGCGCCGCTTGTATTAACAAGATATCCCAATTAGAAGCCATTAACAGTGACCGATCGGCAGAAAGTATTTTTTCTATTATCGATCTTTCTAGTGGGACTTAGGCGTTTTCGGTCAGCAAAAAAGGCTCAAACCATTACGGGACAAAGGGTTAACCTCGATTTATGATTTTCCTTGATCTATCTGGGTTTCAGCGATTTTGGGCTTCTCGAAGTAAATCCCAAGCGGGG
>NZ_JADBUE010000130.1:0-26888 GCF_020245805.1 Microcystis sp. M179S2
CTGAATTTCCCCCTGATCACTCCCATATCTGGTACTTTTGGATTTCAAAAAAGTCTAAAAGTCTTATCCAGCAAGGTTTTTAGATTTATTCAGCCAGCCCTTAATTTTTTGCCGTTTTTGAGGTTTCAAAAACGGCAAAAATAAGGATTAAATGGCACAAAATCTGTAAATAGACCATTTAATTGCTTATTATTCATTCTTAATTCTCCTGACTACTGACGACCGGCTACTGACTCCTAACCCTAACAACAGTTTTTGATTTTTACAAGAGGTCTATTCTTCCTTTGGCATCAGTGTCTGTCCCGGGCTGCCCCTCACTTTTGCCAGCAAGCAGAGGCTAGAAGCCTATCCGACAGATAATAAGTTCGTCAGTGGTTAGGGAAATGTGTAATTAATTTAGAGAAAAAATACCAAATCCGCTTTAATCACGACGATAATAAAATCCCGCAAGATATACTGTGACTAGATTTATCAAAAATTTTGGTCGGCGGATTTGGTAAAATTATGTAATTAATCGAGTTCATCAAACAAAAGTTCCTCTAGAATTGGTCCCATACCGTCATCATCGGGGGAAACTAATTCAACTTTCCCTTCCGCATCACCGACGGCTAAGAATAACAAAGGAGCTAGGGGACTGTAAATCGAGTATTTTTGGTCTTCCGAAAAGAAACTGGCGAGAAATTGCAATTCTTCCGGCTCTGATGACGAGGAGGGTTCATCGCCATCAATTTCTAAACTGAGAACATTATCTTCTTCTAGGGGCGGTAATTCACCACTAACAGTCAAGGTGTGGGCAGTGGATTTGAGCAATAGGTCTAATTCTGCTAAAACTGCCTTAGCATCGGCGAAAATCCGCTCGATTTCCTCGCTATCTTCGATTAAGAAGGCATCAGATTCTTCTTCCTCCGATTCCTCATCCCAAGCTAGAATCATCACCGGGGTATCCACGGGGACAAGAAGCATATAGGTGAGATCATCGGTTTCATAGGCGTTCTCAATATAACAGTCCAGCGATCGACCTTGCTCATCCCAGAGGGTTATGATATCCGCTTCTTCGAGTTCATTTTCTTGAAAATTAAATTGAGGGGACATAGGCTCTCAAACGCTAATGATTGAATCAGAATATCATGAGATGATCCTCAATCAAACCAAGAATTCCGGTGCAAATGTTGAAAACCCTGCACATCAGTTAAATTGTATTGTAGGGGCGTGATGGTGATAAAATTCTCGCCAATAGCGCGCACATCCGTAGGCACTTCCGGGGGTAAATGGGTATAGTCCGGTTGTTCGATATCTTCCACCACTTCCCCAATTAACCAGTAATAACTTTTACCCCTAGGATCCAGTCTTTTCTCGAAGGTTTCTTCGTAGCGTCGCAATCCTTGCCTAGTGATTTTCACCCCCTTGATTTCGCCACTACTAACCGGAGGGACGTTCACATTGAGTAAAGTGGGAAGAGGAAAAGGGTTAAGGGCAACTTTCCTGACTAAAGTGAGGGCAAAATCGGCGGCCGGCTGGAAATCACAGGCTTTAAAACCAGCCAGACTAAAAGCAATACTGGGAATACCCTCGATTAAGCCCTCCAGGGCTGCGGAAACCGTGCCAGAATAGAGGATATCGGTGCCGAGATTAGACCCGTGGTTAATGCCGGCTAAAACTAAATCGGGACGCTCTTTGAGGACGGCACTAAGGGCAAATTTCACCGAATCGGCGGGAGTTCCCGAGCAGGACCAAGCAATCACATCGGGATGAAAAATTCCTTCCACCTGTTCGGCCCGGATGGGATGGTGTAAGGTTAAGCCATGACCGGTAGCAGAGCGCTCGCCGTCGGGACAAACTACGGTGACTTGATGGCCCGCAGTAGCGAGGGTATTAGCGAGGGTGCGGACTCCTAGGGCGGAAATGCCGTCATCGTTACTGATCAGTAGTTTTAAAGGGCGATCGCTAGTCATAGGAATTTCTGATCTACTGCGTCGGCTAGTGGTATGATATAATAGTATTTTATTGTGGGTACGTAGCTCAGAGGATAGAGCACCAGGTTCCGGTCCTGGGTGTCGGGGGTTCGACTCCCTCCGTACTCGTTCAGAAATCAGGGGTTGGTATTCCCCGGCTCTGCCGCTCCCCGCTCACCTATACCTTTTAACCGGATTTAGTATCATTGGAACTCCCCTGTGGTGGAAAACTGTCATTTGTTAAGCTAAAAGCTTAAATCTACTTAGTTTCTAACCTTCTTTTTGGGTAGGAGAATTGCCAGATTTTTTTTGCTGCTTCTTGCTTTCAGAAGCTGATAACTGATAGCTATATTAATCCAGAGCGCGACGAATTTGAAGACAACACCATTCTTGACGTTTCCACAGGGCAGCCACTGTCCAGCCTTGGGGTTCTAAAATATCTGTAACTGCTTGTGCTTGGGTGACGAGGATGCCGCTTAAAATTCCCCAAGTGGTGGGTTTTGCCAGACGGTTGATTTCGGGCATTAAAGCGATAATTGTCTCGGCTAAAATATTACAAACGATGCCATCGACACCATCGGGAATTAATTCTAATAACTCCTCGACACTACCCTGATTAATAGCTAAATTTTCGGGGTTAATTCGGTTGAGATGGCGATTACTGCGCGTCGCATTCACCGCCAGCGGATCTGTATCGACAGCATAAACTTTTTTGGCCCCCAATAAAATCGCCCCGATCGCCAGTATGCCGGAACCACAACCGATATCGGCGATAATTTTAGGCTCTGGATGGCTACTTAAACGCATTTCTAGGGATTCTAGACATAATTGCGTGGTTGGATGCGTTCCCGTGCCGAAAGCGGAACCGGGGTCAATTTTAATCACCAATCTCTGGTTATTTTCGGGGGGATTTAACCAAGCAGGACAGATCAAAAAGCGATCGCCGATCTCGCTAATTTGCCAATGTTGTTTCCAACTGCTGGCCCAGTCTTCCTCGTCCATTAACTGCCAATGGCTGACAGGTTCGGGAAAACCTAAAATCAAAGCATCTTCCTTTAAGCAGAGGCTTAGTGCCTCTAAATCGGGCAATTGCGCTTTAATTTCTGGTATATAGGCCTTAACCTCTAAAGAGGATTGTTTTTTAGCAGTGGCCGTTCCCGAACAGCCAAAATTTTCCAGTCTCCAGAAAACCGTTTCTTCGAGACTAGGTTCGCACAAAACCGTAATTTCCCACCAACTATTAGACATATATCAGTGATCAGTGATCAGTTATCAGATTTGAGTTTTCAGTCAACAGTATTAAGTAGGTGGGTGGAATTAAATATAAGATGAACGTAGGTTGGGTTGAAGCATGAAACCCAACGCCCGCATGGGTTACGCTACCGCTAACCCATCCTACAAATAATTGTGCCTCCCTACTTAAGTGGCAAGTGCGGAGCTTTCTTTTCACTGATTACTGATTAAGCTAAGACGCATTTAAACCGCTTATTCTTAGATTAGCCCCCCTTGCCCCCCCACCCCCCCGATGTTGGTAGTAGGGTTGATTCATGAATCAACCCTACCTTGAATCAACCCTAGGGGGGGTGGGGGGTTGCCCCTTGCCTTCAGAAGCTGATAACTGATTTAATCTAGAGTTTCACTGTATAAGCATCACGGATACCGGGGACTTTAGTAATTTCCGAGAGAAGACCTTCTGGTAAAGGATCATCGAGACTCAGGGCCATAACTGCGTCACCGCGAATAATTTTGCGTCCTACCTGCATACTGGCGATATTGACATTAAAACTGCCTAAAAGTGCGCCAATTTTGCCGATAATACCGGGCATATCCTGGTGAAGGGTGAATAACATATGATTACTCGGTGGCACGTTAATGGGGAACTCATCGAGGTCAGTAATGCGGATTTCTCCGGTGCTTAACAGCGCCCCAGTGACGGAATGGGTCCCCATAGAACCATTAGCTTCCAAATGAATCGATCCCGAATAGTCGCGGGTGGAAGCATCCCGGGTTTCGATTACCCGGATACCGCGTTCCTTAGCTTCGATCGCCGCGTTAACATAGTTTACCCGTTCCCGGAGGGCTTGGGAAAGTAAACCCTTAATTGCCGCTATCACCAGGGGTTGACTGTCTTTAGTGGCCAATTCTCCCTGTAAACGGACATTTAACGAGTCACAGCGACCTCCTGCTAACTGGCTGACGAGATTACCCATAGTTTCCGCTAATTGCAGGTAAGGGCGCAGTTTTTCCATAACATCGGGAGTTAGTCCGGGGATATTAACGGCCGAACGCGCTGGCAAACCGAGGAGGACATCGCGAATTTGTTCGGCCACATCAATAGCCACATTCACCTGTGCTTCCGTAGTCGAGGCGCCTAGGTGGGGAGTGAGGATGACGTTAGATAATTCTCTTAATCTAGATTCGCCTAAAGGTTCCTGTTCAAATACATCCAAGGCTGCCCCGGCGATTCTACCGGATTCGAGGGCTTCAATTAAAGCCAACTCATCGATAATGCCGCCTCTGGAACAGTTAATGATGCGGACCGTGGGTTTCATCTTAGCGATGGTTTCCCGACCGATGAGATGCTGGGTTTCGGCAGTTTTCGGGACGTGGAGAGTGATAAAATCGGACTCAGCAAAGAGTAATTCTAGATCCACCAGGGTGCAACCGAGTTGATCGGCGCGTTCTTTGGAAATAAAGGGATCGTAGGCGAGAATTTTCATGCCTAGGGATCTAGCAACGGCGGCGACGTGGGAACCAATTTTACCTAAACCGACGACTCCTAGGTTCTTTTTATAAACTTCTGTGCCGATAAAGCGATTTCTTTCCCATTTATTCGCTTTTACCGACTGATTGGCATCGGGAATATGACGGGAGAGGGATAACATCATGGCCAAGGCGTGTTCGGCAGCGGCGATCGTGTTACCTTCGGGAGAGTTAACGACAATAATACCCTGACGAGTGGCCGCGGGAACATCGATATTATCGACTCCTACCCCTGCGCGGCCGATAATTTGCAGTTTGCTGCCCGCTTCGACGATTTCTTTGGTGACGCGGGTACTGGAACGGAGCATCAGTGCGTCGTATTCGGGGATAATTTGAATGATTTCCTCAGCGGATAGTCCTGTTTTCACGTCCACTTGGGCAACCTGTGACAGAATTTCTACTCCTACCGGATCGATCGAATCGGATACCAGAACTTTGGCCATAATCTTTATAACGTGCTTTATTCAGTCTACGGGCAAATGCTAGACCAATATTCGGGTCTAGCCGCAATGGCCTATTTTAGGAGCAAAGGGTGCAGTCCAGGGCAAAATTAGCGAAAAGATTTTAGGTTGTCATTCTTAATTGTCGTCCATGGTGTTGATGTCAGCCTCTTGCCGTTGTCACTGAGATATTGCTAATTTAATCACGGTGGCGATCAAGTTTTCCGCTTCTTTTTCTAGGGCCTTTTCTAGGGCTGCCATTGCTTCTGTTTGACAATTTCTAAGTAGCTGGTTATAATTAAATTAAGAATAGATTTTAGGTTCGATCCCCCCTGCCCCCCTTGATAAGGGGGGTGCCGATAGGCGGGGGGATCCCCCTTAATAAGGAGGCATCTGATAATTTTTAACGCCTACCTACTTATGATATTCACACAGTAGAGAAAAAGCCAAAAACCTCCGTTATACTTAACGGAGGCTGGTTAATTAATTAACAATTTTCAGCTACAATTTCGCCCCACATTCAGGACAGAATTTATTATTCCAACTGTTAACCGCGCCACAACTGGGACAATTGTGCATTTCACAACCCCCGGTGACAATTTTCGGTAAACCAATCATACGGGCATTACTTTGACCGGGGGCGACCATGGGATAACAATTTTCGTCCTTAGTCACGATCGCATTGACCAAAACCGGACCATCATGGGCCAACATTTCGGCAATTTTTGCGGCTAATTCATCTCGATGGCGAATAGTAATGCCTTTAATGCCGTAAGCTTGGGCTAACAGTTCCACATTTGGCATTCCCGCTTCCATATTGGAATTAGAATAACGTTCCCCATAGAAAGCTTCTTGCCATTGACGTACCATACCCTGCCAACCATTATTAATAATAATCGTCTTGGCATGAATATTAAATTGGGTTAGGGTGGCCAATTCCTGTAGATTCATTTGGAAACTGGAATCACCACTAATACAGATGACCTCCTCATCGGGAATAGCCACCTTTACCCCCATCGCAGCAGGTAAACCGAAACCCATCGTCCCCAATCCCGCGCTAGAAATCCAACGTCGGGGACCATTTTTGAGGAATTGGGCCGCCCACATCTGATGCTGGCCCACATCGGTGGTATAGTAGGCGTGGGGTGCTTGACGACCCACCTCAACGATTACTTCTTGGGGGGAAAGTCTGCCTTCCGGTAGGGGGACTTGCAGGGGATAATCTTGCCGCCAGCGCTCGATCTGGGCTAACCAAGCTTGGGTGCGATCGGAATTAGTGGGATAATCAAATTCTCTGGCTTTTTGGAGTATTTGTTCTAAAACTACCCGCACATCCCCGACAATCGGCACGTCAGGGGCGCGATTTTTGCCCACTTCCGCCGGGTCGATGTCCACATGGATTACCTTAGCTTTCGAGGCGAATTCGTCCAATTTCCCCGTTACTCGGTCATCAAAACGAGCGCCGACGGCAATTAATAAATCACACCCGGTCACGGCAAAATTAGCGTAGGCAGTGCCGTGCATTCCTAACATTCCCACCGAGAGGGGATGATGTTCATCAAAAGCACCGATACCCATTAACGTGGTGGTAACGGGTAACTGAAAACGCTCGGCAAACTCGGCAATTTGGGCGTGGGCATTAGCTGCGATCGCACCTCCGCCAACGTAAAGTAAAGGTTTTTCGGCGGTTTCCAAGAGGTGCAAAGCGGCCTCGATTTGACGGCGATTACCCTTAACCGTGGGACGATAACCGGTTAGTTTCACATCTCCCGGTTCGACGGGGATATAATCGCATAGTTCTAAACCGACATCTTTGGGAATATCGACTAAAACCGGTCCCGGTCGTCCTGTACTGGCGATGTGGAAGGCCTCAGCGACGATTCTCGCTACTTCCCGGGCATTTCTAGCCACATAGGAATGTTTAACAATCGGGAGAGTAATACCATAAATATCGGTTTCTTGGAAAGCATCGGAACCGATGGCCGCCCGGCTGACCTGACCGGTGATAATTACCATCGGGATGGAGTCCATGTGTGCGTTAGCGATGCCTGTCACCAAATTGGTCGCCCCGGGGCCGGAAGTACCGAAACAGACTCCCACTTTGCCGGTGGCCCTAGCGTAGGCATCGGCGGCATGGGCGGCCGCTTGTTCGTGGCGCACTAAAATATGTTGTAATTCTCCCCGCTCTTCAAAGCGGTAGAGTTCGTCATAGATGGGCAGGATCGCACCTCCGGGATAACCGAAGATGTGCTTAACGCCATGACGTTTGAGACTGTCCATCAAGGCATAAGCACCAGAACAACGCTGGGGAACCGTTGTTAAAGAGTTATTGGGCTTGGGAAGTGATGAAACCACAGGGCAAACCGTCCAATTTCTAACTAGAGGGATAATTGCAATTCTGTTGCCTAGGATGCAACTTGAAAAATAGCAAAATTGATAACCTTATACTTTTAGTGTATTCCATCTCACCTTTTTGGCTGCAGTTTTTTTTCTTTTTGCATCTTACCCATGCAATATCTGGGGAAGTGGGAAGTGGGGTGATGGGGGATAAGATGATAGATGCTGGTGATTTCACCTGATCTTGACTGAGCCTGGGAGTTTTATGAATAGTCTTTTGATTGCGGCTACGGATACCGATGCGGGTAAAACCGTTGTCACCACTGCTTTAGTGGCTTATTGGCAAAAATACGATCCCTCCAAGGCCTTGGGGTTGATGAAATTAATGCAAACGGGTCAAGGCGATCGAGAATGGTATGAGGGCTTATTTCAGGGTCAATTAGAAATGATCACACCGCTGCAATATCAAGCACCCTTAGCGCCTCCTGTGGCTGCTGATTTGGAAGGTCGAGATATTCCTTTAGGGACAGTGTGGCAAGCTCTGCTGAACCTACAAAAAAGCCAAGATTTGGTTTTAATTGAGGGTTTGGGGGGTTTAGGTTGTCCTGTCACTCACGAGCTAACTTTGGCGGATTTAGCGGCTCAATGGCGGTTAAAAACCCTTTTAGTGGTGCCGGTGAAATTGGGAGCGATTTCCCAAACGGTGGCTAATATTGCCCTAGCAGAGCAGAAAAAGGTCAATTTGGGCGGAATTATCCTTAATTGTCTCGAACCGCGCACGGAGACGGAGATAGAGCAGTTAACACCGATCGATTTAATTCAATCCTTGACTAATTGTCCGGTTTTAGGTGTTTTTCCCTTTATCGAAGATCGTCGGGATTTGGATAAATTGGCCTCGGTGGTAGCTAGTTGGCCAGAAATTAAGCTGCCCGCGCATTTAAATTGCTTGTTGAGATGAGGCAAAAGGCACAAGGCAAAAGGCAAAGCTGATTCCCAGCATCTTTCAATTTGACAACACCCATTGTAGGGCTAATTCATGAATTAGCCCTACAGGACATCGGGGGGGTAAGGGTAGGGTTGATTCATAGTAGGGTTGATTCATAGTAGGGTTAATTCATAGTAGGGTTGATTCATAGTAGGGTTAATTCATAGTAGGGTTGATTCATTGTAGGGTTGATTCATTGTAGGGTTGATTCATAGTAGGGTTGATTCATTGTAGGGTTGATTCATTGTAGGGTTAATTCATGAATTAGCCCTACAGGACATCGGGGGGGTAAGGGAATAAATTAGGGGAAGTCCAGATATTCTTGTTCTGTTAGGGCAAATTCTGGATCGATGATTTTTACTTCATTATAGGTGAGTTGATAGAGTTTGTAAACTAAGTGATCGATCTGCTTTTCTAATTCGCTTGTGTCAGCGTTAGGATCGTCTTTTTTTGCGGTGAGAATTTTGTCAACTAATAACTTAATTTTTATTTGATATTTGTGATCTACAATTTTAATAGGAATCGGCGAAATAAATTGTTTATTCGCTTCAAAAAAACCATTGTCTTTTGGCTTGCCAACTAATTTAAAATAAAAATTTGCAACTTTAGAGTTTAAAATACCCAATAAATATTTTATATCTACTTCATCTTCATTGATAGGTTTAATTCCATTAACTCGAACGTTATTTAAGAAAAAATCTCCTTTTTCATCAAGAAAACATTGTAAATCAGAGACAGTTTGAGCAACTCCTATTTTTGATAAAGTTTGTTTGTCAAGATTTTGGTTCCTTCCAAATTGATACCAATAATCATCATTATTAAATTTATTGTTTTCTCGACTTCTCAAAATAGCTTCATTATCTTTTAAATATCTAAAAGCTTTTGGATAATTATTTTTCAATAAATTAATGTCAAGCAAAGCAAAATTACCACTCGCTTCATAAGGATGAAGCAAATATTTATTTGTATTTGGAATTTTATACCGTTTAGCATCTGTTCCTGAAATTAGTGGTTTCATAATAGCGTCTTCAATTTCAACTTCTTTATCTAGTATTTTTGAAAAATATATTCCTTGCGAAATTTTTTGTAAATGATAAATATTGTCTGCACTTGTTTGAATCCCAACAAAAATTTGCGCTATTTCACCTAAAGGTTTTGAATTTAACTCAAGCTTTTCTTTGATTAACAAAATATGTTCTTTCCCCAAACTCCAATTATTTTCATTTAAGCTAGAAAAATAAATTTCCGAAAATCCTTCAGTCTCAAAGTTATCAGCTTCTGTTTTTAAATATCTAAAAAAAGGTCTAGGTCTTTTACTAAATTGTTGACAAGCAGTATAAATAGTTGCATCAATAAAAACTTGGGTAGAGCCAAAATCTAAAAATCTTAATAAATAATGAGATTTAATCATTAAGCTTCTTAGGGGTTTTCCGTACTCGTTATAAATCCAAAGAGAAGGCATTATAAAATCAACTATACCGTGCGAATTTAACAAGCTTAATGATTTTTCAACGAAAGGAAGATAAATATCAAAGTTACCTTTTTTTGCTGTTTGATAATTTTTAGAATAATAATCACAAACCAAAGAATTAGATTTTTTTAAATCTTGTATTGAAATATAAGGAGGATTACCAATTACAACATCAAACCCAACAAAATCTCCGTTATCATTCAACACTTCAGGAAACTCAAACCGCCATTCCAAAGCATTCTTATACAGCTTACCGCTTTCAATATCTGCAATTTCAGCAGTTAGCTTATCAATCTCATTATTTAACTTAGTTACTTTTTTCTCCCGCGCTTTTTGCTCCGTCTTAGTCTCCTCAAACAATAAACCCTGATTTTCCAGATTATAAAGTTCCCCTTGTAATTGACGTAACTTCACTTTCTTAGGATCACTAATTAATAAATTAGCACTAAACCCAGCCTTAATCTTAGCAATCAGCGTTTCCATCTGCCGCTTTTGTTCCTTATTTTCCGCATTGCGATAAGTCTGTACAGCATTGCGATATTCCTCAATACTAAACTTCTGCTTCTGTAAAACCTGTTTAACATCCACATCCAAAGCAAAGCGACTAATCAAAGAATTACCACACTTGATATTAATATCAATATTTGGCAAAGTTTCTAAATTGCCATCCTCTCGATAATAAGCATTTTTTAAAAGCTCAATCCATAACCGCAAGCGACAAATCGTCACCGAATTAGGATTAATATCCACCCCAAATAAACACCCTTCAATAATCGTCTGTTTCTCATGAAATAAGGCTTGCTGTACCCGTTGCTTTTCTTTATTATTCGGATGATAAGCAAATAAACTCCCCTCATCATCGTAAACCAATAACTTATCGTTTCGCACCTCTACCCGATAATCTTTTAGCGACTTACCCGAACTATCTAATAAAACCCGTAACTCACTCTTAATCGCGATTATCTCATTCAAAGCTGAAACTAAAAAATGTCCCGAACCCACCGCCGGATCGCAAATCTTCAGGCTATTAATAATAACATTTGCCTCTCTTTTGTCCTCAATTCGTTCATATAAATCATCTAAAGTTTGACAATTCCAGCCTTTTACTTCATTAAACTTCTGCACAATCGCTCTTCGTATCGTTTCCCGACACATATACATGGTAATAAAACTCGGCGTATAAAAAGAACCGTCCTTATAACCATTAATCTTTTCAAAAATTAACCCCAACACCGAAGCATTAATTAACTTTTCGCTATCTTCTTGAGGATTTTCTAACTCATCTCGATCGAATTTATAAGCATCCAAAAACTCAAACAAATAAGCCAACGCATTTAACTCGCCTACTCGCTTATTACCCTGATTATCTTTTAGCACCGTCGCTGTAAAAATGGGTAAAGTTCGCTCCCGCAAATTGCCAATAAAAATCGTTTGCTGTTCCGTCTCCGTTGGTTCAAATAGCGAACTATTTAAATAAGGTACATGAGCAAAAGTCGTTTTAACCTTAGCCTCGCGCTTATTTGTCTCCCTAGCTAACACATCAAAAAACAAACTATCGAGATCATCATAACTGGGAACTTTCGCCAAATTGAGAAAGGCAAAATCTCGATCGCCTTGATGATATTTAATTAACTGCGCTTCCAATAATTTGAGAAATAAAACCCGATTAATCCAATTAATTGATAACCGCAACGCCACATTATAAAGCCGTTCCTCATCCGTAGTTCCAAACTCTTCAGGATTTTTTAATTGTGCAATTTTATCTAAACTATCCAACCGACTAATCGCATTTTCAATCAGGGAACCATCACAGCGATCGCCTTCTTTCATTCGTCCGATTAACTTCTTCCCTTTATCCTTAACTTCCGTCAAACCGATAATATACAAAAGCTCATTATAAAAAGGCTTATTTAAAGTATTGCTATCATTAACAAAAGGTAACTTAAGTAAATGTTCTGGCGAAAGAATCTTGTAAATATCAAGCAAATCTAAATTTTCCAGTTCTCGCAGATCAAAATGAGTAAATTTAATTTGCTCAATAACTTTAGTGATCGCTGGTTCGGCAATTTGTTGATAGAAAAAATCCGTTTTCGTACTACTCAGTCTCCCTGCTTCAAAATCGCAAAACTGGTTAACTAGAGCCTTATTAGCAAAAAACAACTCCTCAAAAATCTTCGCATCGAAAATAAACCACTCATAAATATTGGTCACGATCAAGTGTTTAATATTAAGATTTTTATCCGTCACCCTTTCGCGGAGAAAATATAAAACTAACTGCTGAAAAGCCTTAGTATTGAGATGATCCAGTCTTGGCATTTCTGCATTTATTGTCTGAGTAGGCTTCTTCGTCTCAAAAATGACCCCCACTGGACTTTTAACATCCTGGTTATTATGAATCACCAGATCGATGCGCTCTTTTGTATTGATAAAATAGCGATCAGCATAATAGGTATTTTTTAAAAAATCTATCAGCAAATTTTTATTAAACTCTTCCGACTTTTTGCTGTCACATTGGTCTAACAAGCGCGTTAAATTAGCTTGAAAAACCTGAATTGTTTCAGCATCAGGCTTGATTTTTAAGTACACCCGATTTAAGGCTTGCTTGAGTTCTCGCTTATTGACAATCATAAAAGTTTACCTCTAGGGAAACTACCGACTAATTTTATTATAAGTAGGGAGGCACAATTATTTGTAGGATGGGTTAGCGGTAGGACTTAATTAGTCGTCGCCGGCAACTTGTCGAGATGCGGACTGCCGAAAAGAACCGACGGGAACGCGCTCGCGGTAAAGCTCGATATCGAAGCCCATCTTGAGTATCTCGATAACTGCCTTGAAAAACTCAATCAAGAAATTGAGGAATTGACCCAAGCTAACCAACAATGGCCCGAGAAAGTCATGGTCAAGTAATTTCTACTACTCTCGTCTCCGACTTACCAGAACTCGGTCAATTAACCGCCAAACAAATCTCTCGCTTAGTTCCTAGAGATTCACACTTTTTGTTATCTCTAATCAAGGGTTGCGCTTGCTTTGGTTTAACCTGAGCAGCTTAGCTTTTGCTGCGCTTTTTTCCGGCTTGAGATTTTGAGTTTTACGGCAACTGCTTGAGTTTTTTTGAATTCCCCCTTGACCATCAAGACAGTCGCTACACTATACTCGTTGTCAAACAGCCAAGTTATGGTTCACAATTGTGCCATTTTATGGGTAAATTCACAAAGTGTCACAACCGTTAGTGAAACTTGATCAATCTTTTTCTAACATAAAAGAAAGAGAAATAAAAATGGGGGGATTGAGATGTTTTTAAGCTATCTAGGATTTATCGGATTTTGTGTGATTTTTGGAGCCTTAGTCTTACTAGCTTTTGGAATTTTACAATGGTTGCACATCCCGTCAGGAAATTTAATCGATTGGTTGATTGGGATCGCCAGTTTTTGGTGGTTGTTAGTGATTGTGACTGTTCCTTGGAACATTTATTTTGATGCCCAGGAAGTCATCGCAGAAGCAGCAATTTCTCAAGAAAAAAATATTCCCGTAGATCGGAAACAAGTTGATTATGTTAAGACAGTAGCGCGTTGGTCAATTCGGCTCGCAATCGCCTTACATTTGCTGTCAGGAATTGGACTTTATACCTTAGCAGCAACGGGAATTAGTGCAGTAGGATATGTGAGTTCCGGTGCAACTTTATTATTGACAGCTTTACGTCCGGCGATTCGGGCTTATCAATATTTAGCCGTGCGTTTGTCAATGATTCGAGAACAGATTAAGTATCCCAGAGAGGATGTAGTAGAGTTGCGCGTTTGCGTCTCTAATTTAGAGGCTAATGTGGCAATAATTAGGGAAAAACTCGATACAGAAGCAAATATACAGCAACAAGAAGTCAAAATAACTCGCCAAGAATTAGCCCGTCTGAAAGCCTTACTAGAAAAATTAGAAGCTAAAAATCAGGTTGAACATGAAACCTTATCTCAGGAAGCACAAAATGCGATCGCACAACTGACAGAAGACAGTCAATTTCTCAATCATGTACGAGAGATTATTCGCTTTTTCAAGACAGCTTAGATGAGATTAATTTCTTAAGAGATCTAACCAAGGCTGAAACCTTTACTGTTCCCTGTTCCCTTGTCTCCACAGTTAACTTTACCTTTACCTTTAAGTGGTCGGACAAAAGTAAAGTTAACCGTGGGAGTCAGGAGTCAGGAGTCAGCAAGAATTGCCAGAATTACATTTCTTAAGACAGACGAGAGAATTTATGTCCGACTACTTATCTGATTACTTATGTCCTTTCAAGAGAAGCGAATCATCCCAATAGAAATCGTCAATCCCAACTCGCCAGCCGAACTTTTACTAGCTCTCAATCAATGGCTAGAATTAGAGTTGATTGCCGACAAAAGACTAGAATTAGCAATAAATGCGAGAGAAAATTCAGTTCAAGAAACCCTCGCTCTGACAATAACCACCAGCGTCCCTATATCTAACTTTTTAGAAGGTTTGGGGCAATGGCAGGAGCGAGGCTGGCTGACTGCTTCTCAAATCCGGGTTGTTATAAGAGTGAGAGCTTCCCATCCCTCTCTACTACAAGGTTTAGAACAATGGCTCCAATTAGGATTACTTGGGGAATCTCAAGTCAAGCAACTGTGTCGGGAAAACCTCTCCTGTGTCATGCCTATACTGACAACTGCCCCTACCAGAGAGCCGCTGCCAGACCCCATCTCCTCCCAGCCGCCTCCCCCACCCGCGCTACCTTCTCGACGGCCAGAAGCTCCCCGTAGAATCCCGCCACAGCCGCCAACATCTCCTCGACGGCAGGAAACTCCCAGCCAGTTTGGACAAATGTTACAGTCTCTGATGGCAGAATTGAGCGTCCTCTGGCTGCTGCTGTTGGGAGTCTTCATGGTGGTCATCTCCTCTGGTGTCCTCGCCGCCAACTTTTGGGAAAAATTCTCAAGCGCCGGACAGTATGGGGTTTTGTGGCTTTATACTTTAGCTTTTTGGGGAGCCAGTTTTTGGAGTAGCCAACAGCCGGGCCTGCGCCTGACCAGTCAAGCTTTGCGCCTGGTTACCCTGTTGCTAGTGCCGATGAATTTTCTGGCCATGGATAGCTTGGGCTTGTGGCGCAACCCTCTAGCCTGGTTGATTGTGGTAGTGGCTGCCCTTTCCCTTACCGCCGTAACAGTTCAACTATTCCGGGGGAGGTACGGGGGAACTGGCCTGGCAGGATTTTCTCAAAGTCTGCCGAATCATTTGGGATTGAGCTATCTGCATTGGGGATGGGCAATTGGGGGGTTTCCCTTGCTGGCAACTTACTTGGGCATGGTGGGAACAACTTTGATCTCCCTTTCCCGTCTTCCTGAAAAAGCTAGACAAGAAGGAGAATCAAGCAGAGAGAGATTAGCCCCTTTTAGCTTAAATGAGGCAATTGTCGTCTATGGGCTGGTTATCCTGCTGGTGCGGGCAATTTTTATCGCTCAGGTAGAGATTAGCCAATTGGGGCTGGCTGTGGGGATTTGCGGCTGGTTAGCCAGTTGGCAGACCAGACAATCTGTTTCCTTGTGGCAGCGTATCGGCGGTAGCTTGCTGCTGCTAGGTTGGTTACTGTCGGTGGGTGAAACACCTTGGCAAGCCCTAGCAGTGAGTGGTTTATCACTCCTGTTTTTTGCCCGACGCATCGGTTACTCCTGGCGGAAGTTCGACTTGGCAGCAGCCTTGCTGATTGGGTTGCAGGGGTTGTGGCTGGCTTGGCGCTTACTTCCAGATACTTTCAGGCAAGGGGCAATCACCTTGGGGACTGGTTTAACTGGCGCTGAAGCTACCCCTTGGGCGTTACTAAGCTTAGTTCTCTTTCCTTACCTAGTCTTAATCCTATTCCTGACAGATTGGTTCTCCCAATTGGGCAAGCGGGAATTAGCCTCTTTTACCGGCTCGATAGCCTTGTTCTGGGGAACAACCTTGACCTTTTGCTCCTTAGTCAATCCTGCCTTGAGGACGCTCAACTTGGCAGCTTCAACCCTGGCGTTAGTAATTTTCAGCCAACGGCAAGTCAAACTAGCTTCCCTTCAAGAGATTTCCCGCCGTTTTCTCTCCCTGGCCTATCTCACTCACCTAGCTGGCTTGCTCACCCTAATTTTGGCGATTGACTGGGGATGGCCAAGGCTGAGTTGGGCAGTTTGGGGCGTGATTTTAATCATGCTGGCGGTGCTGGAATTGGCATTCAGCGTGAAACAGCCCTTTCCTCCTACTTCCTTGCTCCATCTCCTACACCACACAACTTGGAAGCTGGGACTAATCTTGGCAGGGCTATCCTATGGCTTGTTTATCCTCAATCAGGTGGCAGTTTTCGCCCAGTTGACCTCTGTGTTGGAGCGCCCGCTTATGGGGCTAGAGTGGGGCTTAGTCTGGGGTTTGGCTCCCCTGGCCCTGACTGGGGTGGGAACTTGGAATCTGGCTCGGCGGGAAGTTGCCAGTTGGTTGAGTATAGACGCTTTAGCCCTGTGGCAGTGGCTTATCTTAACAGCCCGACCCCCGCAAGGGTTGGAACCAGGAATTGCCTCAATTAGCTTAGGGATAGCTACAGGATTGATGTTCGTCAATAGCCGTAACTTAGAGCAGGTAGCAGCAGCAGCGATTACCGTAGGTTTTGGCTTGAGTTGGCTGGCACTGTCTTTGTGGGATGGCAGTTTTGGTTGGGCATTGCGGCAAGAAGCAAGCTGGCTGTTGGCAGGGGTAATTACTGCGACAAGCTTGTGGATTCTCCGCCAATGCTTAAGGGCATTACCGAATAATTTGGCGAGAATTTATGCCCAGGTTAGCGATGGTTGGGCAACTTGCCTCTCGCTCCTGATGTTATTGGCGCTTTCTGGTAATGTCCTTAATGCTCCAGACGGTAGAGAAGCGATCGCCACTTGGCTGCTGATGGGGGCGACAGCTTATCGCAGTTGGCAACCCTCGCGCCAACCTAACCTAGTCATTTGGTTGAGCATCTCAGTCCTGCTAGTTGCCCAAATTCCCACCTGGGTAGGGGAAGAAACTCGTCTCGTCACCCTGGCGATCGCCACTGGGTTGATGTTCTTTCAGACTCATCGCCTACAAAAATTAGCAGCGGCTGCCATCACGGTAGGCTTGTCCTTGGGCTTGAGCGTTGCCTTACTAGAGAGATTGCCTCTCCCTGGATTAGATTGGCTGTTGGCGGGGGCAATCGCCCTTATCCCCCTCTGGCTGTTGCGCTATTGGTTGAGCCAGCGTACTTCTGCACTTGCCCTCCTCTATGCCCGCGCCTGCGATGGCTGGGCAATCACCCTCTGTAGTCTGGAGTTGTCGATTCTGGTAGCTAACACCTCGATAGTGCAGGAGCCTTTCCGTACTCTCCTCTTGTCGCTCTTGCTTATGGGAGCAACCGCCTATCGCAGTTGGCAACCTCCCCGTTTTCCCTCAGCAATCTGGTTGAGTATTGCCACCTTATCCCTAGTCCAGTTGCCCTTGCTAGGGCTGACAGGGTACAGGCTAATCGGCTTAGGAATAGCAACTGGGTTGATGCTGGTTCATGCCTATTATTTACAACAAGGGGCGGCAGTTACCCTTACCATCGGCTTCGCTCTGGCTTTGTGGGGAACTTGCCTGTGGGATGGTTGGGCGGGATGGGCTTTGCGTTCAATTGACGGCTGGTTGCTGGCAGTTGCCTTGCTCTTAGCTGTCCTCTGGATGCTGCGGAGTTGGTTCTTGCGCCGCCAGAGCCAACTTGCCGCCCTCTATACCCAGTCCCTCGATGGCTGGGCAATTGCCCTCTGTAGTCTGGAGTTAGTCGCCCTGACTCTCCATTCTCTAGCCGTTTACTGGGATTGGATGGCGGCCTCAAGCCTCTCTGTCCTAGGGGCTGCCCTGACTTTAGGGGCGATCGCCTATCGAAGCTACCTCGATCCGAGTAACTGGGGCATCTACGGGGTAGGCTGGAGCTTGGAACTGTTCACCATCGAAGTTCTCAACCTAACTAAGCAGTCTTTAATTGCCCTAGTGATCGCCAATATTCTCTTGGGATTGCTTACCCAACTGTTGGGAGATTGGTGGCACAGAGATCACAGGCGGGAAATGCTCAATAGCTGGAATATCCTACCCTTGCTCTATGGGGCCTTAGGAGCGGCTCTGCGTTGGGGATTTTTCAGTAGTTGGACTGGCTTGAGTTCTCTGGGACTGGTACTGATTGCCATCGGAGTTGGGCGGCGCTCTCCGGCCGGGAAGCCCTTGTTGTACCTGGGAATTGGCGGGATCTCCATCTCAGCCTACGAGCTATTGTTTTATCAAATTGCCGACCTGTCCCAAGGCGATCAATTTTTGGCAATGGCAGCCCTGGCCGCCAGCTTGGTTTACGGCTATCGGTTGCTCTCTCCCTGGTTGGCTGGCTACTTGCATCTGACGGCCTCAGAATTGAAGTTGGTTGCCCACCTGCACTGGGCTTTGGGCAGTTGCCTGTTACTAGGGGCTTTATTCTATCCCGTTGCAGTCAATCAACTGTTGGGATTGGCAACCGGTATCTTTTTGACTCGTTATGCTATCTGGCAAGGGCGCAACCATCCTGACCAGGCGATCGCTGAAATCTGGGTCTATCTGGGTATTCTAGAAGCGACTGGGATTGGGGTTTATGCTGCCAATACTATTCCTCCGATGGAATTCTTCTCTCAATACCTAGTTTCTTGGTTGGGAGTAATCGCCTCTGGGGTGGCTGTTTTCACCTATCTGCTCCCTTGGCGGCTTTGGGGCTGGCCGCCTCGTCCTTGGCAATTCCTCGCTCTTGTTCTTCCAGGACTCGCCCTTGGGGGCAGTTTAGACAAGCTCAATCCCCTAAGTTTGCTGGTGGTGGCTGGATTCTATGCTTGGCTGGCTTGGCTGCGGCAGCAACCCCGGTGGCGCTATCTTACCCTCTTGTTAGTGAATTGGGCGATCGCCCTTGGGCTGGCGGATTTCTCTCTGGCAACTCCCTTCGCCTACAGCAGTCTTGTCGGATTGTCTATCCTCTGTCTTGTCTGGATAGAACCTACCTGTCAGGGGAGGCAAGGCAAATCCTTGCGCCACCTGCTTCGCCTCTTGGGAACAGGCATTATTGCTAGTGCGGCTCTCTGGTTTCATCATCAGACGGGAATCCTGCCTGGCATCCTCAGTTTAGTGGCAATTTTTGCCGGATTAGCCTTACGAATTCGCGCCTTCCTCTATCTTGGCACTTTTACTTTTGTGGCTAATGCTTTCTATCAGTTGGTAATTTTGATTTCCCTTTATCCTCTGCTTAAATGGATTATCGGATTGCTGGTGGGGGTTAGCTTGCTCTCAATTGCTGGCAATTTTGAAACTCGCCGTACTCAATTAACTAGCTTGCTGCAAAATTGGCTCAGAGACTTACAGGAGTGGGATTGACATACTCCCACCGTCACAGCCTAACTTGACGGGGGGAGTATGTCACTGTTGTAATGCTTTTAAGAAGCGTCCCATAGTGGCAAATAAACCGAACTTTTTGGCTTTATTAGCAGGATTAGAACTATCATTAGGAGTATTACTAGAAGCTTTCAGAATCAGATTTTCTAAAGCTTCGCCCATGGGTTTAGTGGATTGTTCGGAAATTAACTCGTAACCGTCTTCTTTTTCGAGCCAAACTTGCCACAAGGAAGGATAGGAACGATACACAATCGCCGATTCCAAGGGACGAAAATAATAACAACTTTCTAGGGTACTTAAAAATCTTTCTCGCAATTGTCGGGCTGCGTAACCGATACCCACTACCGATACATCTTCCAATTGGGGAATCAGAAGAACCACGGGGCGATCTTCGGCCAGGTTACAGAGTTTTTCTACGGAATTAATCTCAACCGAGGAGGGACAAACAACTAAAAAAGCTTCATCTTCGGGCTTAATTTTGTTTTCGATGGGAATAAAACGACTACCTAAATCTCCCAGTTGAAAAACTGTTTCGCCCCAATCCCGTCGGGCTAACATGGCAGCCCCGGTATCGGGAAAAATCACCCTTAAACCAGAACCATAACTGTCAAAAATAGATGTAAAATCAAGGGCTAAAGCTTGCGCTTGTAGAGCAATTTCTGGGATAACTAATTCCACTTGTATGCGTCTGTCTCCCGATTCTAGAGCCAGTTGAGCGGCGGCTTTCGCTTGCAGGATCGTTTCTTCTAGGGAATTGGGTAGGGTCATTTCAGTTATCAGTTATCAGTTATCAGTTATCAGTGACTACCACTGGTCGTCGGTGGCTTAAAATCAGAAAGATTTTAATTTTTATAAAAGGTAGGGTTGATTCATGAATGAACCCTACGTCCTGTAGGGGCGAAGCATTCGGGCAATAACCTATCGGTGAAACCGTAGATTTTCTATCCGAATGCTTCGCCCGTACTTTTTGCCGCAAACCCTACTTAAGTTTAAATGAAGTATGACGGGATTTGGCATCATCCCCAGCATTAAGATAAATCCTATAAAATACCTTTAGTTTTTAACAAGAAAATTCGCTAATCGGAGAAAAGGTGAGGAGAGAAAGCTTAGGAAAGCCGATAGGAGCCGTGACGTTGGGCATAATAATCGAGAATTGCCGTCACCAGAGGGCGATCGCTTTCCTGAAAAGTCTCGGTATAGTTAATTTCTAGACTACCGATCTGACTTTGATGATAATCGAATTGTTGGAACTGCTGGGGAGTGAGATGGGTTTCCACACCCTGAACCTGTTCTAAATGGCTGGCTAACTCCCGATAGATAGCCAAGGGCATTCGCGGATAAATAATGGTTTGTTTTTGTTGAATAGCAATCGATCGCACGGGTTTTATTCTCCTGATTCGGAAATATTATAGCTGATCGAGGCTTGCGGTGCGGCGGCGGGTTCGGGGACACCATCCCCTAAACGACGGGTAATAGTTCGACCGTATTGTTCTAGGACAATATAGGGGTTATCGGGATTAGTATCGATCGCTTTAACTAAAATTAAACCATTAGAGAGAGTAGAACCGGGGATAACTCGACGTTCCGTGGCTTCTCCGGGGGCTTTCACGATCGCCATGGCAGTGGTAGGTAACTGGACGATGCCCGATACTTGCACTTCTTCCGCTTCCGTTGGTGGCGGTGGCGGCGGTGGCGCTTTAACTATCGGTCGTCTGGGAGTGGGACGATTGCCTACGGATGCGGATGGGGGTGCGGCTGCGGTAGCCGCCGGAGTCCCAGCTGGGGGTTTTTCCGCCGCTGTAATCGTAATATTTGGTTGTAGGGGAAAGGGAGCAAAGGGATCCCTGCGACCGCGATTAATTTCTGCCCGTTTTTGGTCAGGATCGGTAGCGGGAATCAATCCCGCTACCCTTGGGGGGGTTGGTTCGGTGGCCGGTTGCACAGCACCGCTAAAGGCAGGTGGTTGGGCAGCCGGGGGACTGGGAGAGGGGGTGGGGGTTTCTTGGCTGGGCGGTGGGGATTGATTAGCTTGGTTAGAAGCTGGACATCCCACCAACAATAAAGCGACACTCCCCACCGATAGGATTAGCGGCAATTTTTTCATACGGAAACAAAGACGAAATAGCCCGGTCGGATAACCTTACATACTAACATAACCTATGTTTCCCAGAAATCTCGATGATAGGGGGAAAGTCAGGAGCTTTGCCCCGCTAGTCCAGTTTTAATACTGACTACCGGATTTGCGATGACCGATGGCGGTGACACCGTTACTATCCAAAACTTGACCCCGCTCGACGGTAGCATAGACTAACCAGCGATCGCCGCAGAGTTGTCGCTCTTTCACCGTACACTCTAGATAGGCGAGACTTTCGCTTAAAATCAGACAGCCATTTTCCCCGACTTGGGTTTCTAATCCCGTAAAGACATCACCGCCAGATTTGATGCGATTGGAAAAATGGCGGCGTAAATTGCGCCCTTCCTTGAGAATATTCAAGGTAAAGGCGGTTCCGGAGTTAATTAGGCGATCGGCGGCTTGTTCGTCAGCAACGGCGATAATTAGCCCCGGGGGGTTAAAACTGGCTTGGGATACCCAAGAGGTCAGGAAACCAGCATGATCCTCGCCCTGACGAGTGGTGAGAACAGAGAGGGAACCGACAATCCGACCAACGGCCTGGGCAGTGCGATCGATTTGTGTTTCGGTCATTCCCTGTTGGGGAACCCGCAATTTTTTGGTTTTTTTCAAGGTCTGGGCGAAGGTTTCTCCAGCTAAATAACCTGCTTGTAAACAGCTTTCTGTGGGGCTAAAACGCACGCGCAAGGATTCAAAACCGAGGCGATAATTAGCATCTTTGAGTTTAGTTTCAATTAAATCTACAGCTTCCCCACTCCAACCGTAGGAACCAAAAACCCCGGCTAATTTAGTTTTTGCTGCCGTGGAAAGAACGATTCCTAAAGCGGTTTGGATCTGGGTAGGAGCGTGACCGGCTAAGGTGGGAGAACCGATAATAAATCCGTCACAATTTTCGATCGCTTGACTAATTTCGGCGGGGGTGGCAAACTCACAATTTATTGATTCTACGGCCAGATCATTTTCTAATAATCCTCGTTCGATCGAGCGGGCCAGGGTGGCAGTATTTCCGTAGGCAGAAGCATATAATAAAGCCACTTGTAGAGGTCGAGTTTTTTGTTCTTGACACCAATAACGATAATCGTGGGCAAGACGACTAAGACTATAACGAATTATCGGACCGTGGGCAGGTGCATAATATTGGGCGGGAAATTCTTTAATTTTGTCGAGGGCTGTTTCTACCGCTTTGGATTGCACGGCATGGAGACAATCAAAATAATAACGACGATCCACATCTAATTCTTTCCAATTTTTATCCCAAAGAGCGTCACTGCACAGATGTACACTAAAGAATTTATCGCTGTATAAAATTTGGGTTTTTTGGTCAAAAGTGCAGATACCATCAGGCCAGCGGGGCGTAGGGACATTAATAAAACTTAGTTGATGACCTTGCCCTAAATCAAGGATTTCATCGCTTCGTATGCCCAAAATTTGGGCATCGGGAAAGGCATTTTTAAGGGTATTGACGGCAGATTTAGAACAGAGGATGGTGATTTGATGGGTGGCGGCTAATAAGGCCTTTAAAGTGACGATACGGTTGGGATTAACGTGACTGAGAATCAGATAATCGAGACGATGTAAGGAGATATATTGACGAATTTCTTCTAAATAAATTTCCGTGAAGGATTCTCCAGGGGGATCGATTAAGGCGGTTTTATCGCCACAGATAAGATAGGAATTAGCGGTGGTTCCCCGTTGACGAGCATATTCTATTTCAAATTTTAATCTGTCCCAAGTACGGGAGCAAAAAACCCAAGTTTTATCGGCAATTTCTGCGGTTTGAACATCGCGGGAGCGATTATTGATAGCAGGATTGGGAATTAAGGTATTAGTGGTCATAATTGTTAAGTTGGGTGTTGGGTGTTGGGTGTTGGGTGTTGGGTTTTAGGGTTTTAGGGTTTTAGGGTTTTAGTTGAAATTACCCTATCTCCCTATTTCCCTATTCCCCCATTTTCCTATCCCCTTCTAACTGATAACTGATAACTGATAACTGATAACTGACTAAATTTTGCTGTTTATTTCAGTTAATTCTTTAACTAAATGTTGACGATAACGTTCAGAAACTTTTTGTTCAGGATCGATACCTTCAAAGGTGGGAGGAAGCCAAACTCTTAACACCATTAATGTACCGAGAACTATTAGAAAAGCACAGGCAGCTAATACTTGTGTCCAATTAGTTTCTAGGACTCCTCTGACAATTAATTCTCGCAAAACCGAGACGATAGAAACTTCCACGGCAACACCGATAGAAACTCGTTTTTCTTGCAAATAAATAATCAACAATCGGAACAATTCTACTAGAATTAAGAGGAATAAAATATCGGCGGTAATAATCCGAAATTGAATCGGTGGCAGCAGAGACATAAACATTTCTCTGACTTCTAACACCATGAAGCTAAATAAACCGATACAGAGAGAAATGACAATTAAATCTTGAATCATTTCTAAGACTTGCACTACTCGCACCATCATTGGGGAAGGGTTTTTAATTGGTTCGTACATTTTATTTCTCCTAAGATTGATAGAATTGGGTGTTAGCTGTTGGGGGGATTTTTCAGTGAGCAGTAACCAGTAACCAGTGAAAAGAAAGCGGCAACTTCCTACTTAACACTATCCACTGAACAATCAAATCTGATAACTAAGTAGGTGGGTGGAATTAAATATAAGATGAACGTAGGTTGGGTTGAAGCATGAAACCCAACGCTCGATTATGTTACGCTACCGCTAACCCATCCTGCAAATAATTGTGCCTCCCTACTTAATAACTGATAACTGATAACTGATAACTGTTAATAATGGTTGCCAACTTTGCGATGATGGACAGCAGTTAAGACATCTAAACGGGCAACTCGTCCGGTATTAACGGTACAATAAACTACCCAATGATCGCCGCAATCTAAACGACTGGTGACTTCACATTCTATGTAAGCTAAGGCATCCGCTAAAATTGGTGATCCATTATTGGCAGTATAGGTTTTAATGCCTTCAAAACGATTGGCACCGGGAGAGAAACGCTTGAGGAAATGTTTCATTAATTTCTGGTAATTATCCTCAGCTAAAACATTTAAAACAAAGGTATCGCTAGGCTGTAAAAAGGATACCATTGCCCGATCTTTGGCCACTGCAATCGCCACACCTAAAGGATTTAAACTTGCTTGTGTCACCCAAGAGGCAATCATGGCACTAGATAAATCGGCTTTTTGGGAAGTAATTAGATACAATCCGGTACTAATACGGCCTAAAGCTCTTTCTAAGTCGTTGTTAATCGATTTAATTTGTTTAATCGTTTTTTCTCGGCTTAACCATTGGCCGAGGTCGGTTCCTGCTTCATCGGCAATAAAATCGAGGGATTGATTGGGATTGTCTTTAACTAAAAGAGGAGGAAAAGCTTCGATGGCGACCATTTCCTGTAATTTATTTCTTAAGGGAAAAATTGGTTCATCTTCCCCACCTCCTGACTCAAATAATCCTACAGCTTGTTTGCCATTAACTGCAGCAAGAATTGTGCTTAAAATCGTCTGGTTAGTCAGGGAAGATTGGGGAGGCATTCCGATGACAACTCCCTTAGACTGATTGATTAATTCTCTGACTTCGTGGGGATCAGCATTATTCATATCGACTAATTCTGTCACCACATCAGTTTTAGTCAAACCCTGACTAATCATAGTAGCTAAATGTTCGCTTTGTCCGTAATCTTGGGTAAAGAATATAGCCACTAAAGTATCGGCAGAAGTTTGTTCTTGACTCCAAGTTTGATAGCGTCCCACCCAATCAGAAATATGGTGTTTTAATAGGGGACCGTGACCAGTGGCAATGAGATTAATCTCAAATTTCTCGATTCTTTTAATTGCCCCTAAAACTGAACGAGCATTCGGTCGCATCAGACAGTTATAATAGGTTTGAAAATCGGCTTCTAGCAGGTCTTTTTCTCGATCGTAGATTTGATCATCACAAAAGTGCATTCCGAAGGCATCACAGGTAAAAAGGGTGGCAGTTTTAGCATCAAAAGTGAAGATAGTATCAGGCCAATGAAGATTAGGGGCTGAAACAAATTCTAAGACATGACCATTGCCTAAATCTAAAGTATCACCACTTTTAACGATTAACTGTTTAAAGGGTCTGTGTACCATGTTTTCGAGGAATTGCATGGCAACTTTTGCCCCAACCACGGTAACTTCTGGGACTAATTCCAAAACTTCTTTGACTAAACCACTGTGGTCGGGTTCGGTGTGACTGATAATTAAATAATCAAGATGATTGATGTTGATTAGTTTAGTTAATTCCTCCAGATAAAGGCGATCGAATTTGCGGTGAGATGTATCAATTAGGGCGGTTTTTCCCCCTTGAATAACAAAAGAGTTATAAGTGGTACCGTTTTCTAAACCAAATTCGATATCAAAACGATCGCGATCCCAATCCAAACAGCGCAAGGTAAAAGTATTTTCGGCGATTTCTTGGATTTGTGTGGTTAAACGGCTGGTTTTAGCGGGTTTTGGGGTGATTAAAGCAACCATAATTTTTATCTCCCACAGGATTTGATTCGGAACTGCATTTGCTTAATTCCTATGGTGACTTGCTTTCAGCGATTTGTAAAATACCAATTACTCAAGTAAATGATTAGCTAGATTTATATAACCTTTTCTCTATGATTGCGAGTATTAATTTGAGTGCTGGCCTTGCCGAATCAAGATCTGAATACTAAATCCGGTTATTAAAGACTGATTATTTATTGCCCCTTTTGCCTCTTGCATGAGTAGCTTTTGCCTGTCCTGATATGTAGCCTATACTCAACGGATTTAGTATGAATAATAATTGTGCGTCGTATCCACAAGTTAGCTTAGTCCTCGGTTTTTAAAATTGCACTTTTACATATTTGTCAAGCTTTTTACATAATTCTTAATATTTATCTCGTTTTTGCTCTCTCGCTCTCCTCGGTTTTCTCGACCGAATCGCTAAAATGATTAGGGGTGTTTTGTTTTCGATGTCAGTCTATGGGTGAACCTGTAACCCTTGAGGATATTTACCAGCTATTCTGCGCTGGCGAAACGTTTTTTTGTCTTAAAGTCAAGAAAACGGGTTTCTTCGAGAAACCCGTTTTCTTGGTAAACTTCGGGAAAGAAGAAGCATAAAAACGCTTCAAAATATTCGCTTAATGCTTTTTTTCAAGGTTCATCATAATTGGCGGTTTCTGATGTCATGTTTATTAAGATAATTTATTTAATATTATAGCCTTTTTCGTTTATGAGTAATTTCTGGAAGTCCCTAGTGGGACTTAAACAAATTTCAAGCCCAAATAAAGCCTAAACTGGCTTTGTAAGCGGCAAACACATCCCGATTCTCGGTCAGCCACTCAAAGAAACGGAAAGACATCGCTGTCCGAAAAGCTTCTAAAGCTTCCACA
>NZ_JADBUE010000131.1:0-12978 GCF_020245805.1 Microcystis sp. M179S2
GGGTTGCCTTTTGCATGAGCAGAAAACGGGTTTCTCCGAGAAACCCGTTTTCTGTGCGTTACTCAACGGATTTAGTATTAGTATAATATTGTCAACATACCAAGACAAAAAAAGGTGGGACTTGCCCACCTTTATCACTAAACTATTGTCCTTTCTCCACTGCTGCCACCATCAATATAATGCCTCTCAACTTCGGTAGAGCCAGAACGACAGAATAAAGGCTCTAGACAATAATCTAATCTTACCGATTTTTGAAAGCCTTGTAAATCAAGCTCAAAAAACTAGGGGTATTTTATTTATATTTTTGGTGATAATTGCACGAAAAAAGCGACGATCATGTTTAAGAAAAAAAGTGTTTGATCCCGTCAATACCTCCTCTCGCTAAACTAGCAACTGCTCTTACCTGTTTTCGCTCATCCTCGTTCATATCAGCATACTTTTGGGCTGCCATTTTCAGACCGTAGATGAGTGTCCCTGTTGGGATCACAATATTTAAACCTGGCATCCATACAGTTATTGCCGTAAATGCCAGACCAGCTAAACCTACTAATCCAGTAATTTCGCTAATCAACTTCAAACCAGCTTTTATGTCACCCTTAGTAAAGGTTTCATTAGCATAACGTTCTAGGTCATCATCTAGTTTAGACATTTCAAATACCCTTAATAAATAACGAGATTAAAACTTTTTTAGCCTGCTAATACCATTTTTCAAAACCCTTGTCATGAATCCGCATGATCAAAGCCCTACGGTGAGCGTATCGGGTAAGTCAGCTATTTTTGAAATTTGGTACAAATATGGGTTTCAAGCATAATTTTTGACACAAAGGGTGTATTAATCGAATATAAGATAACACACCCCTTTGATCAGAACGACAGATTAACCCTTGGCTTTTTCTACCTCAGCAATCCGTAAAATGGTTTTCAGCACCGAATCAGGATTAAGACTGATGGAATCGATGCCTAATTCCACTAAAAATTGAGCAAATTCGGGATAATCACTGGGAGCTTGACCACAGATACCGATTTTGCGATTATGGGCTTTAGCGGTTTCAATAGCCATTTTCACCATGCGTTTAACTCCCTCATTCCGTTCATCAAAAAGATGGGCAACTAGGGCAGAATCCCGATCTAATCCTAAGGTTAATTGGGTCAAATCATTAGAACCGATCGAAAATCCGTCAAACACCTGAGCAAATTGGTCGGCAAGAATTACATTACTTGGTAACTCACACATCACATAAACTTGCAAACCATCAACCCCGCGTTCGAGACCATTTTTCGCCATTTCTTCAAGGACTCTCATCCCTTCTTCGGGGGTACGACAGAAAGGAATCATCGGAATCACATTAGTTAATCCCATTTCTTCCCGGACCATTTTCAGCGCCCGACATTCCAAAGCGAAAGCCTCGCGATAATTAGGATCAGTATAACGGGAAGCGCCGCGCCAACCGATCATCGGGTTTTCTTCCTTGGGTTCAAAGGGTTTGCCACCCAATAAATTAGCGTATTCATTGGATTTAAAATCGGACATCCGCACAATTACATCTTTGGGGTAGAATGCGGCTGCAATCATGGCAATTCCCCGGGCCAATTTATCGACGAAAAATTGGGGTTTATCCTCGTAGTGTTTGGTTAATTCGGCGATTTGGTCTTTTACGTCTCCTTCTTCCAATTCGTGGAATTTCAGCAAGGCGCTGGGGTGGGCCTGAATATGGTTAGCGATAATAAACTCTAGACGGGCTAAACCGACTCCTTGGGCAGGAATATCGGCAAAAGCGAAGGCTTTTTCAGGATTACCGATATTCATGAGGATTTTTGTCCGAGTTTGGGGCAAATTGTCCAGGGGAGTTTCAAGAATTTCAAAGGGTAGCAATCCGAGGTAAACTTTCCCTTCATCCCCTTCCGCACAGCAAACGGTGACTTCCTGACCGGTTTTAATCGTTTCCGTGGCATTATTGCAACCCACGATCGCCGGAATGCCCATTTCTCGCGCGATAATAGCGGCATGGCAAGTACGACCACCCTGATTAGTAACGATCGCGCTTGCTTGTTTCATAATCGGTTCCCAGTCGGGATCCGTGCGATTGGTGACGAGAACTTCTCCCGGTTTAAAGTTGTTGATTTTGTCTACACTGAGGATGACTCTGGCTTTTCCTTGACCGATTGCTGCACCTACACTTCGTCCCACCGCTAAAACTTGACTTCTTTGCTTAATTTCGTAGGATTTAAGGATATTAGCTGCTTTTTGCGATTGTACGGTTTCTGGGCGCGCCTGAACGATAAAGAGTTCTCCCGTGATCCCATCTTTTGCCCATTCGATGTCCATGGGGGTGTAGGTTCCGCGCACTTGCGAGTAATGTTCCTCGATTTGGGTCGTCCAACGGGCTAAAGTGAGGATTTCTTGGTCACTAATGCAGAATTGATCCTGTTCTAGCTTGTTAACTCGGATATTCTTGGTTAGACGCGATCCTCCATCATCGTAGATCATCTTGATGGCTTTACTGCCGAGGCGTTTGTCGAGGATGGGTTTGTAACCGTTTTTAAGAGTGGGTTTAAAAACCAGATATTCGTCGGGGTTAACGGCTCCTTGCACGACATTTTCCCCTAAACCGTAGGCTGCGGTGATTAAAGTGGCATTTTTGAACCCTGTTTCCGTATCGATGGAAAACATCACCCCGGAGGTGGCTAGATCTGAACGCACCATTTTTTGGACACCGACGGAAAGGGCGACGGCAAAGTGATCGAAACCGTTATGATGACGGTAGGAAATAGCGCGATCGGTGAATAAAGAGGCAAAACATTTATGGCAAGCTTCTAAAACTCCCCTCACCCCTTGCACGTTGAGATAGGTTTCCTGTTGTCCGGCAAAACTCGCTTCGGGTAAGTCTTCGGCAGTGGCGCTTGAGCGAACGGCCACATCAATGGAATGATAGAGATCATCGCCATAACGTTCACAGAGTCGGCGATAGGCAATAGCGATCGCATGACTTAAATCATCGGGGAACGGTGTATTGAGGATTAATGTGCGCGCTTGTTTACCTTTTTCTTGCAAGTTCTGCACATCATTTTCGTCTAAATCTTGGAAAATTTGTCTTAATTGTGCGTCTAGTCCGGCTTTTTCGACAAAGTGACGGTAAGCGTAAGCGGTGGTGGCGAATCCTGTGGGGACATTAATCCCTTTCGGGGTTAATTGTTGGATCATTTCGCCTAAGGAGGAGTTTTTCCCACCGACTAATCCCACGTCTTTGCTGTCTACTTCTTCAAACCACAGAATTAATGCTTGTTCTCTAGAGGTTCTCGCAACATCTTGTAGTAGCATCATAAGTATTTTTACCTCTGTACTTTATACTTTCAGTTTAGCGACATACCATCTTCAAAAACCCTTGAGTTTGATATTTATTTACAAAACTATATAATAGCAAACTCAGCTACGATCACCCTATCTCTAAAGGGTTTAATTGTCTAGGTACTTAACACAAAAATTAACAAACTAATCAGGAGTCTCAACAGTAACTTTCCTCAATGATAGCCTTAGTTATCTCAAAATAGTTACAGCAGTTATCTCAATGGTGAGATAAGTAGGTGGGTGGAATTAAATATAGGATGAACGTAGGTTGGGTTGAAGCATGAAACCCAACGCCCGCATAGTTTACAGTACCGCTAACCCATCCTACAAATAATTGTGCCTCCCTACTTAGGAAGTTTTCGTTTTGGGGAGTCGGTCGTCAGCAGTCAGGAGTCAATACCAAATTAGGTTATACTTTTTTTTATGAGAAGGGCTGTAATTTAGCTTTAGGCATTTTCAAGGTCTGATAATAGTTATTCTTCTGTTAAGTCAATCATCCCTACGCCAAAATCGGTCAATCTCAATAAAAAATTAACCCTATCCACTCCTAATAAATTGGCAGCCATACCCGATGAAATACGTTTTATCTCAAAGAGTTTTACTACCATAGCCCAGGTTGCTTCTCTCTCGAATTCCTCGCGGGTTTTTTGAAGAAAGTCGGGTAAATTTTCAGGATAATTTATGGTGAGTTGTAAAGTCATATCTCGTGTTATATTTATCTCATTTTTCTAGGTTGGATTTCACCTAGTTTAGCTCCATCCAACCTAGATTTATTTATATTTGTGTGATGGTGACATCAACAGTTTTAACCGTAGTTCCCAAACTGGATAAGGGAGGTTGAATTTCCTGTTCATTACCCACCACAAGAGTCACAATTTGATTCGGTTGTAGATATTGTTGGGCCACTCGTTGAATATCGGCAATTGTCACCCCTTTTACCGCTTGTTGATAACGGAAGATAAAATCTTGGGGATAACCATAGTATTCATAGGTCATCAATCGCGATAAATTTTGAGCAGGTTTCTCAAACTTAAAAACAAAAGAATTGAGAATAGCATTTTTAGCATCTTCTAATTCTTTGGCAGTAACGGGTTGATTACGAAGGCGCTCGATTTCGCCTAAAATTGCCTTAATAAAAGGTACGGTGGCATCGGTGCGAGTTTGACCTCCGGCAATAAATAAACCGGGATAATCATAACGACTATTCCAGACACCATAGACAGAATAAGCTAATCCTTGACGGGAACGCACTTCATTAAATAAACGACCACCAAAACCGCTTAAAATCTCATTTAATACCGTTAAAGCGGGATAGTCGGGACTATCCAAACGACCCCCAAGATGACCTAATAAAACGCTACTCTGGGTTAATTGGGGTTGATTGACGACAAAGACACCTTGAAGATTTTTTTGGGTTGCAGAAGGGGTGACAATTTTAGTGGCAGTTGCGGGATTTTTCCAATCGCCAAAAGTTTTATTGATTAATGCTTTCATCGACTGAGAATCAAAATCACCGACAATTCCTAAAATTATTTGGTCGGGACGGACATAGGTACGATAAAAATCGATTAAATCCTGACGGTCAATATTAGCTAAAGTGCTATATTCTACAGTACGAGCGTAGGGGCTATTATCACCATAGACTAGCTTTTTAAACTCCCGACTAGCAATATCATCAGGATCATCATTACGTCGGGCAATCGCGCCTTTTTCCTGAACTTTGGCTAATTCTACCCTCTGACTTTCAAAAGCTGGGGAACGCAAAACCTCGGCAAAGAGATTAAAAACTGTTTCTAAATCTTCACTAAGAGCGCTAAAACTAGCAGTTCCAGAGTTAAGATCGATCGAGGTTTCTACTAGGGCTGCTCTTTGTTCTAATAATTGATTTAAGACATTAGAAGGATGTTTTTCCGTGCCACCACTACGCAGCACGGTTCCAGTAATATCGGCTAATCCGACTTTTTCCCCGGATTCTAATCTCCCTCCTGTCCGAATCATCGCCGTACCACTCACTAAAGGTAAGCTCCGATCCTCCACTAAATAAACCACCATACCATTATCTAGTTGATAACGTTCGTATTGGGGAACTGTAACTTCAGGAAGGGGAGGAAAAGTTAAATCGGTAAAATGTCGCGGGGTTTGGGCAATTGCCGGGGAACGAAAAGCGAGGACACCTATCAGGGTGATCAGGATTAAACCTAGCCATTGTAAGCGTTTTTTCATGATTTGAGTCAAAATTATCGGAAGGAATAGATAAGAGGGAGCAAAAAGCAAACTTCACCGCTTTTTACTTTGGTAAAATTCGGCCAATAGTGCGATTTTCGGGGGTAAAAGTTTCTTTAGCCACCCGTTGAATATCGGCTGCCGTGACAGCATTATAAGCATCTAATTGGGCGAATAAATTACGCCAATCGCCGGTTTTTACCTCGTATTCAATCAAGGATCGCGCCATGCCCATGTTAGAATCAAGTCCTCTTAATAGGGCTGCCCGTAGTTGATTTTTAACCCGTTCTAATTCCTGTTCTGAAACTGGTTCATTTTTCAATCTTTCCAATTCCAAATTCAAACCCTGCGCTACTTCCTCCAGGCTGACATTAGGAGCGCTGAGAGCATAGAATAACAGCAAATTCGGGTATTTATCCCCCGGAAAGCCGTTAAATCCCTGGGCAGCGAGGGCAAGTTGTTTGTCCTCCACTAAAGCTTTATACAGTCGCGAAGTTCTTCCTTCACTCATTAAAGTGGCGATAACCTCGTAAACCGCATGATCGGGATGATTGAGGGCGGGACGATGGTATCCTTCTAAATACCAAGGCTGCGAGGCTAATTTTAGGGTAACTTCCTTTGTTTTGGTTTGGTTCGGTTCTACTACCTTCACCTGTGGGGGTTTCGGTTTAGCGGGAAAACGACCAAAATAAACCTCAGCTAACTGTTTGACCTGTTCTGGGTCCACATCTCCGGCGATAGCTATGGTTAAATTACTGGCAGCATAAAATTTATCGAAAAAGTTTTGGATATCTGAGGGTTCCAGATTGCGAATATCTCGATCGTAGCCGATAACGGGACGTTTGTAGGGATGGACAGTATAAGCTTGATCGAGAAAAGCTTCGATTAATAAACCCAAGGGGCTATTATCCGTCCGCATCCGTCTTTCTTCCAGAATTACGTCTTTTTCTTTGTAAAATTCCCGTTGGAACACCGGTTCTAAAAATCGTTCCGATTCCAAAGACATCCATAATTCCAATTTATTCGACGGGAAACTGTAAAAATAGCTAGTTGCATCGCTGGAAGTGGTGGCATTTAAACCGACTCCTCCCTGAGTTTCGACGATTTGCCCGTATTCGTTGCGTTGGACGAATTTCTCGGACTCTGCCTTAGTTTTTTGAAATTCTTCCGTTAATTTAGCCACTTCTGCGCTTTTACCTGCTTTTTTGGCCGCTTGTAGTTCTTTGTCTATAGCTTCAAGGCGATCGAGGACTTTTTTCTCGCTAAGATAATCGGTAGTACCGATGGTTTTTGTGCCTTTAAAGGCTAAATGTTCCAAAAAGTGAGCAACTCCTGTTTTCCCGTCCGGTTCATCGGCACCTCCCACATCCGCATAGGTGACAAAGGAAATAACCGGGGCATTGCGATTTTCTAGGATAATGAATTTTATTCCGTTATCGAGGCGAAATTCGGTAATTTTTTGTTGAAATTGCTTAAGGTAGGGGGTAATCGATTGCACATCGGCTGATTGCTCTTTCGCTTGGGCAAGAAGGGGTGAGAAACTCCCAAAACCCCAAAACACAAGGAAAGCGACCCAAAAGCCGATTACAGCCCGATAATAGGGGTTATTTTTAATGATCATGGATAGTTTTATCAGGTATCGTGGGAGCGAGAGATCGATCGCTATCTTCGATCTTAGCAGTCGATTGTTAGGAGAGGGGGAGTGGGAATTATGAATTATGAATTATAAATTATGAATTGGGAAGTGGGGAAGTGGGGAAGTGGGGAAGTGGGGAAGTGGGGAGAATAAATAAAAGCAATCTCCTGACTCCTATCTCCTGACTCCTGACTTTTAGACAAAAAATCTCTCCCTAAAGAGGAGAGAAGTCAAAAAAAGCACGATTGACAATGGGGGGGAGGCGGTTTTTATAGGTCGCCACCACGAAAAGCTAGTAGGAAAATGACAAAGGGGCCAGCTAACATGATTAGCGCCACGAAGGTGAGTTGAAAAATGGGTTCTAAATTGAGAGCCGCAAATAATTCCATGATGTCTCCTAACCTGTTTACAATGATTTAAAAGGCTAATCTGGTCAAAACCATTGTCTATCATACAGGGGATGATTCGCTGGTTTTCCTGATTCGATACAAAAATACATAAAGTTTTGTTGCAATTCTGAATTTTCCCGCTTTCCTATTTCCTTCCCACTAGGGGCAATCTCAATGTTCAACTCTCTGGCCACATCTCCCGACTCGTTAACCCGGATTTATACTGGTTTTCAGGCACTCTCGGATCCCCTGCGACTGCAAATTCTGCAACTTTTGCGACATCAGGAATTATGCGTCTGTGAATTGCGCGACCATCTTGATATCGCCCAATCTAAATTATCTTTTCACCTAAAAACGCTAAAAGAAGCCAATTTAGTCCGCAGTCGTCAAGAGGGTCGTTGGATCTACTACAGCCTCAATCTATCTCAATTTCTTCTCCTAGAAGAATATCTATCGGAATATCGTCGTTTTAGTTCCCTCGTCCCCGCTCGTTTCTGCGAGGAAAATCAGTAACCGATCAAGATTTTTAGAAATATTAAAGCTTTATGACTGGCTTTTACTCTTGACATATCAACTTTTTTTGAAATAATAAAGGTGGATTACCCAATCTCCCATTATTCTCTTTCCACCTTTGTGCGATGACTAATCAAATCAATCCTAAAGCCGCCAAAGCTGGTGGTAGCCTTAGTGTTTTTGAAAAATATCTTACCCTTTGGGTTATTTTCTGTATTTTGGCGGGAATTGCCCTCGGTCGGTTATTTCCGGACGTAGCGCAGACTTTAGATGCCATGAGTATCTATAACGTTTCTATTCCGATCGCCATCTGTCTTTTCTTCATGATGTATCCGATCATGGTTAAGATCGACTTTTCTCAAGCTCTTCGGGCTGCCCGTACTCCCAAACCAGTTATTTTAACTTTAGTGGTTAATTGGCTGATCAAACCCTTTACCATGGTGGCGCTGGCTCAATTTTTTCTCGGCTGGCTATTTCTGCCTTGGTTGAGTCAAACGGAGATTATCCGAGGACAGACGGTAAGTTTAGCTAGTTCCTACACTGCTGGAGCTATTTTACTAGGAATTGCTCCCTGTACGGCTATGGTCTTGATGTGGGGCTATCTTTCCTACAGTAACCAGGGTCATACCCTAATTATGGTAGCAGTCAATTCCCTAGCGATGCTTTTTCTCTACGCTCCTCTAGGTAAATGGTTACTGGCAGCTAATAATTTTGTAGTCCCTTGGCAGACCATTGTTTTTTCTGTGTTAATCTACGTTGGTTTACCGCTTATTGCTGGTATTTATAGCCGTCACTGGATTTTTAAACATAAAGGACGGGCCTGGTTTGAATCGCGTTTTCTTCACTATCTCAGTCCTGTGGCAATCACTGCCTTATTGTTAACCTTAATCCTCCTCTTTGCTTTCAAAGGCGATTTAATTGTTAGTAATCCCCTGCATATTTTCCTGATTGCTATTCCCCTGTTTATTCAAACTAATCTGATTTTTTTTCTTAGTTATGTGGCCGCTCTCAAACTCAATTTAGTTTACGAAGATGCGGCTCCGGCTGCTTTAATTGGTGCTAGTAATCATTTTGAGGTAGCGATCGCCACTGCGGTGATGTTATTCGGATTGAATTCGGGGGCTGCTTTAGCGACAGTAGTGGGGGTATTGATTGAAGTACCTGTGATGTTAATGTTGGTAGAGTTCTGTAAAAAAACCGCCTTTTGGTTTCCCAGAGATCCAGAAAAAGCCACCCTTCTCGATCCTCGTTGCTTGAGTCCTTACAAATAATTATTCACCATGATCCAATCGACTCACAAACCCAGGATTCTTTTTCTGTATGGCTCTTTACGGGAACGTTCCTACAGTCGTTTATTAGCAGAAGAAGCGGCCAGAATTATCACTGAATATGGGGCAGAAGTGCGCTTTTTTGATCCCCGTGAATTGCCGATTTATGGCAGTGTTCCCGATACTCATGCCAAAGTACAGGAATTACGAGAATTAAGTCAATGGTCCGAGGGTCAAGTCTGGTCATCTCCCGAACTTCACGGCAATATTAGCGGCATTATCAAAAACCAAATTGATTGGATTCCCTTAAGTATTGGTGCGATTCGTCCCACTCAAGGCCGCACTTTAGCAGTCATGCAAGTAAGCGGAGGTTCCCAATCTTTTAACGCGGTTAATACTCTGCGAATTCTTGGTCGTTGGCTGCGAATGTTTACTATTCCTAATCAATCTTCTGTGGCTAAAGCTTATCAGGAGTTTCATGAGGATGGCACGATGAAAGATTCCCCCTATCGAGATCGGGTTATTGATGTAATGGAGGAACTTTATAAGTTTACTATTCTCCTGCGAGATCAGGTAGATGATCTGACTGATCGCTATAGTGAAAGGAAAGAAAAAGCCGCCCAAGAAATAGCCACAATTGCCCATAAAGCTATTAATTAAATCAATTTCTAGGAGTTAAAATCATGAAAAAAGTTATGTTTGCCTGTAGAAAAAATTCCTGTCGTTCCCAAATCGCCGAAGGTTTCGCTAAAACTTTAGGCGCGGGTAAAATTGCCGTCACAAGTTCCGGATTAGAAGCGGCCAAAGTTCACCCCGGAGCAATCGAAGTTATGCAGGAAATTGGTATCGATATTACTGACCAAACTTCTAAACCAATTAGGGATTTTAATCCCGAAGATTACGATGCCGTTATCTCCCTATGTGGTTGCGGTGTCAATCTGCCGGAAGGATGGGTTTTACAGGAAATTTTCGAGGATTGGTTAATTGATGATCCCGATGGTCAACCTATCGAAACTTTTCGCCGAGTTCGCGATGAAATTAAGGCTAAAGTTATCGGATTAATCGAGCAGTTAAGTAGGTAGTTGTTAAAAGTTGTCAGACACCCCCCTTATTAAGGGGGGATTAAGGGGGGATCCCCCCGCCTATCGGCACCCCCCTTATCAAGGGGGGCAGGGGGGATCAGAGGGAAAATCTATTTTTAATTTAATTATAACTACTTACTTAAGTTAATTTCCCAAAAAAATCTTCGGCTCTCTTGTGGTTTGTGTGATAGATTTACTGATCGAATCTGTCTTCCTCTCTGTGTTCTTTGTGTCTCTGTGGTTTATCCAACCCAGCTAAACCAAGAGAGCCTTTTTTTCTAGCTTATCCCTTGGGGGAGAAAAATAATAAGGGGAACCACAGTTGATGAAGAATATCTTCATTAATCCGACGCACGGCTAACCATTCCAACATATTAGAACGATGGCAGGTGGCCACAGCGATCGCACTGATATCGTTTTCTTCTGCTGCCGTCAAAACTTCTAATACAGGTGTTCCTGATCGCACTTCGCTCTGTACTTGCAAACCGAGTTTTTCTAGTCGCGCTTGCACCGATTCTAATTCCCGACGGGCATCATTTAAACGGTATTCGGTGACACCGGGATCGCGACTGATATTTTCCACTACCCGGAGGAGAAGACATTGCTCAAAAGAGCCAGGGGAGCGAGTTTGAGCGTATTTTTCTATCTGTTCAATTAGATAAATCGCGTCGGGACTGCCATCGTAGGGAATTAATAAATGTTTCCAGAGATGCTGACAGCGCAGGGCTAATTCATCGTGAGTATAAACTGATAATAATTGCGGTCGGAAAATCAGCAGCGGAATATCGGTAATACCTGCGATCGCTAAACTGGTACTACCGAATAATTTTTCTTGGACAGCACCGCGCATGGGATTTCCCATCAAAATCACGTCGATAGAGTGATGAGCGAGGATTTCCCGCACGGCATCCACGGGACGACGGTTAGAGATTTCGACAATAACTGTCATACCTGCGGGAATATTTGCTAAAGCTGGGGATAATTGTTCTTTGGCTGCGTCAATTTTCGCTTGATCTACGGCAGCTAGGGTGGGTTGTTCCCAAACTGGAATACTGTGGAGGAAGATAACTTGTTTTAAGCCGCTCAGGGCTAAGTGTGGCACACAATGGACAAGACGATGGAGACCATCGAAAAGATCTGTACAGATCAAAGCGCGCTCGAACATAAATTAACCCCTAGCAATTCGGTTATCCTTCCCTAAGAATAGCTAAAAAGGTGAAGAAATGCGCCCCGCATCCCTAGCTCGTTTCCGCAGAAACCCAGCTGGAGAAAGAGGTCGCCCGCAGGGGTGAAATGAGTTATTGGGAAGCCCAGGGATTAGAATCTAGACCCCACTGGTGTTTGAGAAAAGCTTTGTACATATTTTCTCTGACCATCATTTGTTCGTAGAGCTTGATCAGGAAATCCTGCGCTTGCTCCTGACTCATTTTTTCTACCTGAGTCTGAAAAGAACGAATGTTGAACTGTTGTTCTAAGGAAAGTTCGATCGGTTGAGACATGGTGTTCCTCCTCGATGAAGACAGTGGTTGATAACAAGCGAGATGGGTGATGGGTATCACCTTTTTTAACTAATGTAACAAATACTTGACAAAGTGTCAATGTATCTGTAGAGGGGGTTTTGCTTTTTCCCTCCCGTTAGCTAGGATACCCCGCCGCCAAAAGGAAAGAAGCATATAATGATACATTTAGCAAGAGTTTTAATAAAATTTTGCTTACTGTGAACAAATACTTAAGTAGTTATACTTATTTTTTCCATGGCAGCCCGGAGCGAGAGAAAATATTTGACAAATTGTGTAAACATTCTGTAATAATCGAAGAGAGCGACATAAATCGGGTAAGCTGAATGGTTGGGCCTGTTAAAAGCTAAAAACGTAACCCCTAGATCCCGTCCCTCTCGTTGAAATCGTTAAGGATAGTCAAAATTGACGGACACAGCCGCT
Organism: Microcystis sp. M179S2; assembly: GCF_020245805.1. NCBI lineage: Bacteria > Bacillati > Cyanobacteriota > Cyanophyceae > Chroococcales > Microcystaceae > Microcystis > Microcystis sp. M179S2. The sequence goes on from NZ_JADBUE010000131.1 coordinate 12,398, forward strand.
ATCGTGCAGAAACTACAAGCTTATCGCTGGGAAACATCCTCCTTAGCTCTGTTTGCCTTAAAAAAATCAGCATACAGGCACGGAATGTCGCACAAGTTTTTACCTAAAATGTCGGATGAATGCCCCCGCTACATTTTTCGACAAGATACTCAGCTTTGCGGGGGATGAAATCCGACCAGAATATCAACCGCAGAGCATCGGTTTAATTCCACCATCTGTGGGTAAACTGTGTTATAATTAACTTAGCCAAGGGTCGAGGATTGTTAGATGCTAGTCGTAGAAGCAAAGCTAAAAAACGGAACACCAGAGCAATATCACCGGCTTGATGAAGCTATCAAAACTTCTCAGTTTGTGCGTAATTCTTGTGTTCGTTATTGGCGGTCCAATCAAGGGACAACCCGCAATGATCTCCAAAAACTTTGCGCGGTACTAGCTAACAATAAAGAGACACCATGGGTTAATAAATTAAACTCTCAAGCTCGTCAATCGGCTGCTGATAGAGCCTGGCAATCAATTACTAGGTTTTACCATAATTGTCATGCTAAGATACCGGGAAAAAAGGGGTTTCCTCGGTTCAAAAA
>NZ_JADBUE010000132.1:0-3993 GCF_020245805.1 Microcystis sp. M179S2
GCCAAGCTTTTCTGGTCGGAACCCCCTAAGCCGAGTTTTCAAGGTGCTGCGCCGTCCACTTGGTTTTCGAGACTGGCCTTTTAATTCTAACGTAAAGCCAACCTAGAACGGCGGGGTTTCAGACCCAAAATTTCCGATGATGACAAATACCCTCCTACTTCATCTTTATGAGAGAAGGCTGTAAAATCAAACTCCTCTACCAAGGCTATCAGGTTCTTATTGAAAAAAATGCTGACTAGATATCCTACAAGACTAATCCATAATTTCGTCGTGAAAATTTTAGTAATATAATTTGATTATGTTAGTTTCAGTTATTACTCCAACCACTGGCAACCCTTTGTTGAAAAAGGCTTTACAAAGTGTACAAGACCAAGATTATGACAATATCGAACATCTGATCGTTATTGATGGCAAGGAGAGAGAAGAGAAAGCCCAAAATATATTGAGCGAGATGCAATTAATTAAGCCAACGCATATCATGTCCTTGCCATATCCGACTGGAAAAAATAGGTACAACGGTCATCGAATTTATGGCTCATCATGCTATATTGCCAATGGCGATTACTTGATTTTTCTTGATGAAGATAACTGGTTTGAACCATTCCATGTATCTTCGTTAGTAGAATCGATACTGCAAGACCAATTAGATTGGGCCTATGCCCTGAGAAACATAGTCGATGAGCAGGGTCAATTTATTGCTCATGATGACTGTGAAAGTTTAGGTAAATGGCCTGCTTATAACGAGCAATATCACCATGTCGATACCAGTTGCTATTGTTTGAAAAAAGAAATAGCTGTTTTCTTATCGCCAATCTGGTATCGAAAATTTAGAGAGCCTGGATTGATGAGTCCTGATATGGCTCTCTGCAATATATTAGTTCAGGATTTTCCTAATTGTGATACAACGGGACTGTACTCAGTAAATTATAGAATTGGGGCGACGGAGCTATCTGTAAAGCCAGAATTTTTCTTGTATGGTAATTCAATGAAGTCACAAAAAAACCTTTGCTTGAACCGATGACGACTTCCTTGACTGAGAGTCTCACCCTTGAAGATTTCCTCAAATTGCCATATTTGGAGGATTCTCCAGCATGGGAATACTTGCATGGAGTCGCAATTCAGAAACCCATGCCTAAGACTCGACACTCTATCCTGCAAAAACGTCTTTTAGCTGAGGTTGACAGCCACACTGTTGATTATACAGCCTTACCTGAGTTGCGATGTACCTTCGGCGGGCGTTCGATCGTCCCTGATGTGGCGGTAATTGCATGGAATCGAATTAATCTGAATCAAGCAGGTGAACCAGAGGACGACTTTATCGAAGCACCTGATTGGACTATCGAAATTCTTTCACCGGATCAAAAGGTAAACCGTGTAATTGACCACATTCTACATTGTTTAAAACATGGCAGTAAATTAGGATGGATGCTTGATCCAGATGATTATTCTGTTTTAATGTTTACTCCCCAACAAGAGCCAGAAGTTTGCCGAGGGGATCACCAGCTTAAGGTAATTGCAGGGGTTGAGTTGATACTGACTCCACAACAAATCTTTGCCTGGCTAAAAGTTAGTCAAGCTAGACAGAGTAAGTAGAAGTCGGGGGAGAAGCACGAGGACTAACTTGGTCGTTAGACGGAATTCAATTCTTTTAAGGTTAAGTAAGTGGTTATAATTAAATTGAAGATAGATTTTGTCTTTGATCCCCCCTGCCTCCTTGATAAGGGTGGTATATGATAATTTTTAACACCTACCTACTTATGACGTTGAAAGAAGTTTTTAAGCAGCGATTTGAAGAGCTAGAGGAGCAAGCATCCCAATTGGAATCTTCTAAAAAAGTTCTCCGAACAGAGATAATTGGCACTGGTGAATTCATCGATAGATACTTACTTTTAAGCTGGAAGGTAAAAGTAAGAAACTTATTGTCTAAAGTTTGTGGTGAAGATTCTCAGCACTTCAAACAATTTGAGCGGGAAGAAGAGAACAGGTATTATCCAACTTATGAGATATTTAAGGCATTTAAAGCGGTATTTTTGGCAGCAAAAGAAGATTTTGAGGGTGGTTATCTCTCGTCTATTAAAACACTGGTTCAAGCCGAAGTTTTTGATTCTGAGCTTGAACAAGCAAATGAGCTTTTTTCTAGTGGTTATTATACCGCTGCGGCTGTGATTGCAGGAGTTGTGTTAGAGACGGCATTGCGAGAGTTATGTGATAGAAGTGGGATTCCGCATGGGAAGTTAGATAAAATGAATTCCGAATTGGCAAAAGCTGGTGTATATAACAAATTGAATCAAAAGCGAATAACAGCGATCGCAGATATTCGTAATAGTGCTGCCCATGGAAAACAGGATGAATTTACAGTTCAAGATGTTTCTGACATGATTAAAGATGTTAGCCGATTTCTTGCCGACTACCTTGTAGATTAGCTTGTCTAACAAGTGGGATAGGAAATTATCGACATTGGGATTTTTCCCTATTGAATTATCACTGAACTGCTCCAACAAGCGATCGCTCAAAACGTCTGAACGTCCTCCCTACCCCGCTACGCACTCAGGGACTCATGGGGGTTTGTTGAAGACGGCTGTTGGCCACGATCTCTTATAATGGGGAAGTCGGAATGTTTTTTCTTCCTATGCCAGTAAGTGCTGAAGCTCTTAAGCAAGACTTGGATCGACTGACTGATAATCAGCTTGAGCAAGTGGCTGATTTTATTGCCTTCTTAAAGTTTCGCAGTCAGCGTCATCAGGCTGTCCTCGATCCCATGCAACTGGCCGATCTGTTTGCGGAGTTTGCTGATCAAGATCGCGCCTTTGCTGAAGAAGGTATGAATGACTATGCAGTAATACTCCATCAAGAAGACCAATCATGACTAATCCTCTGAAACGGGGTGAAGTCTGGTTAGCCGACCTCAATCCAACTCAAGGTTCTGAACAAGCGGGCATTCGTCCCGTCATCATTTTCCAGAATGACCTTGTTTCCCAGTTCTCAACTACGATCATTGCTATTCCGCTCACCACCAACCAACGTCGCGCTGCTTTGCCTATATGCTTACTGATAGAACAGGGTAATGGTGGACTCGGCCAAGATTCTGTTGCCCTATGTTTTCAGATGAGAGTGCTGGATAAAACTCGTTTGATCCGCACACTGGGACAACTGAGTCCCGAAATAATTGCCCAATTGGAAGAAGTGGTTTTGCTAACCTTAGGATACGAGTCCTAAATGTGGAATTAAACGGAATTCTTATGAGTATAGGCTACATATCAGGACAGGCACTCATGCAAGAGGCGAAAGGGGGAATAGATAATCAGTCTTTAATAAACGGATTTAGTATAAAATGTCAACAATTAAAAGTCCCTTGCGTTATCCGGGTGGTAAATCCCGGGCAATTAAGCAAATTCTGCCGCAAATTCCTGTCAATATTAGGGAATATCGAGAACCTTTTTTTGGAGGCGGTTCTGTATTTTTTGCTGTTAAGCAACTCTTTGAACAACAAATAAAAACCTATTGGATTAATGACTTAAATTATGATTTATTTTGTTTCTGGCATGCGCTCAAGAAAATATTGAGTCATTGGTAGCAAAAATAACAGAAATTAAACAGAAATATGATAGCGGAAGAGAATTATTTCAAGATTTGACAAGGGAAGATTTAAAGTTAACCGACTTTGAAAAAGCGGTGCGTTTTTTTATCTTAAATCGGATTACTTTTTCGGGAACAGTGGATTCCGGGGGTTATTCCCAAGCGGCTTTTACCAGTAGATTTACTGATTCATCAATTGCCAGATTAACCCAAATTGCGCCGTTATTAGCATTGGTAAAAATTACTAACCAAGATTACGAAGAATTATTATTTCAAGAGGGAAAAGAAGTTTTTATATTTCTCGATCCCCCCTACTATAGTGCCACAAAATCCCGTTTGTACGGCGTAAGAGGGAATTTACATACCAGCTTCGATCATCAACGTTTTGCCGATAATATGCGTCAATGTCAGGCTAAA
>NZ_JADBUE010000133.1:0-3800 GCF_020245805.1 Microcystis sp. M179S2
GGCGATCGCAAATTCGTCGCAAATTAGAGGATAGTCCCAGTTTACGCGGTTATCCCGCAGAAATTTTGGATAAGGAATATACCAGAGCGCGTCGAGAGGCCGCCAAACAAACAGGTTTATTCCTTAGCATTTTTCCAGAGTTTTGTCCCTATACTATCGCGCAGGTGATAGAAGATTGGTGGCCCCGGTGATAGCCCTGATTAAAGGTTAAATAATATCAGCCAGACTGGGAAACTATCTGATCAAATCAGTCCCCCCAGAGAACCCCCCTTGAGCCACATAGCACACTTTCCTCTTTTTGTCAAATTTTATGTTAAGAAAGATGTAACTAATGGATAGGGGGATGATCAAGAATTAACCGTCTTCGTATTCGGGGATTCTCTCTTTTTTCTTCTCGGTGATATTGACGCGGGGGGGATTGTAATCCGGTTCCACGTCATCATCCCACATATCATCCTCGGCCTTATCCTCGTAATCGTCGTACTGAGGACGAGAAAAGCTTTCTGTGCGTTCTGAGCGCGCTTCTCCCCAGTTATCTTCTTCTTCCTCGTATTCTTCCTCATAATAACGAGCTTCGGCCCGTTTTTGCGGTGGGGGAGTGGCGCGCAGGGGTTCTTTTTCCCATTCGTCTTCACTCCAGCGTTCTTCAACGGGTTTAGCGGCCTCAACGGGAGTGCGGAGGGGAATACCCGTACCTAACTGATTTTCCGGACGAGCAGCGGGAGTATAATAAGCTTCTTCCTCTTCTCTTTCCCAGGGGGGACGACCAATACCCAAACGTTCCAAAACCCCCACACTAACCTGCGTGAGACGTTCTTCGGCCCCTTCAAAGACGATTAAGCGATTCGGACCGCTGCTAACCACTTCTTCAATGGCAATTTCGTAGGTACTGATCAATTGTTCGGGGATAAGAGGCAATCCCAGGGAAGCGATGACAATGGAATGTAATTGACCACTAAGGGGATCAAATTGATAATCGCGGACTTTGCCTAAAGGTTCGCCGGTTTCCGTGATCACTTCACTACCGATTAAGGGAGTATAAGCATCGATATCGACGGATTCCAAGACGTTATCATCTTCAACGAGAACCACGTCTCCCGTCTGACTGATGCTCGATAAATACATATATTGAGGCATTCCCGACAAGGAGAGGATATTATCGCGGAGTCCCAGGGCAACCACTTCTCGTTGATCGATATCTACTAGGATATCTTTAACAACGCCGAGTTTTTTGCCTGTATTGCGAGTGATAACCTGTGTATTTAAAAATTCTGAACGTAAGCGACTATTCTCTGTGATCATTTTTTCCTATGGGTAGGCGTTAGGTCGTGGGAAACGAGTTATTGTAGGCTTAATATATAGGGCGAGATCGAGGGTTAATTTACCGATATTGGCTTAGATCTTAAAGTTCCCTGAGATTAACACTTTTTTTGGCCTTGTTTGGGCGATAGTTTCGGGTGATAGATAGGGTTAAACCCATTTTAGCTAATTCTTTACATTTTTTTAGTAACAACAAAGCAGGAGCTAGAGAGAAACTCCCTTGGCTCCTGCTGTCTAGATTCTGATTACATAGTTAAGGACTGCACCTCAGTTTCGATCAGTTTAGCCAAGTCTTGCAGGAAGGAGGCAGCATCGGCCCCGTAGATGACTCGGTGGTCACTGGTGAGATTAACCGTCATCTGTTTTTGCACTCCGAATAAACCATCTTTATTGACGACGATTTGGGGACGGGAAGCACCCACGGCTAGGATCGCACCTTGGTTGGGGGGTAAGATAGCGGTAAAGCGATCGACTCCGAACATTCCCAGATTAGAAATGGTAAAAGTACCGCTATTATATTCTTCCGGTTGCAGTTGTTTACTGCGGGCGCGATCGACTAAATCTTTCCAACTGCGGGAGAGGGAATAGATATCCATCTGGTTAGCAGAGCGCAAAACCGGCGTAATTAAGCCACCACCAGGCATAGCCACGGCTACGGCCACGTTAATCGCCCCGTGGTATTGGATTCCTGCGTCGCTATAGCTGGCATTAACGATCGGATGTTTAGCGAGGGTGTTGGCTACTGCTTTTGCTAACAGGGCCGTCATGGTGACACCCTTGGATTTTAGCTGTTGATAGAGTTGATCCAGTGGGTCGGTGGTGATAGTGTAGCCCACTTGGAAGGTGGGAACCTGTAGGCTAACCGACATATTCTGAGCGACGGCTTTTTGCACAGTGGTGAGGGGAACAGTCCGACCGACCGGGGCGCTGGTTGGAATCGGGGCTTTAGGAGCCGCTACAGGGACGCTGACGGGTTGCGGGGGAGTAATGACGGTCGCGGGGGCGGTGCTGACTTTTCCTGTCGCTTTTTCTACGTCTTCGGCGGTAATTCGTCCGTGGGGACCGCTACCCACTAGGGTTTTCAGATCCACCTTTAATTCTTTAGCCAGTTTTTTGGCCCTGGGAGAGGCGACTAAACGGCCATTATCTTTAACGGCGGCGACAGGGATCGAAACGGGAGGCGGAGCGATTTCTGGGGTCTCTACGGGCTTGCTAGGGGCGGCGGCGGCGGTTTTTCCCTGAGCTTTGGCCAGTTCAATTTCCGCTTCAGTTTCGGCGATATAGGCGATCGCTTCCCCCACGGGTGCTTCCTGGCCAGCTTCGACTAAAATTACAGCGAGATAGCCATCATAAAACGATTCCACGTCCATGTCGGCTTTGTCGGATTCGACCACTAACACCGTTTCCCCTTTGCTGACTTTTTCCCCGGGGGACTTCACCCAAGAAACTATTTTTCCTTCGGTCATGGTGGAACTGAGCGCGGGCATGAAGATATCTCGAATCATGGTGGAGTGCTTCTATCTCTAATGTTTTGAGCCATAGCGCATTTTACCACAGTTGATGGGGTTGGGGGGCTTTTCAGTGAGCAGTGAGCAGTGGGAAAAAGAGAAGGGAAAACAGCCCCTTCTCCGTCGTATCTAGACAAAAATTGTTCTAGTTGCCAATATGGACCGGTTGTGCTTGCAGAGATTCGACTAAACCGCGCACGGCTGCCACCATGGCCACTTCATTATCCAATTGATTGATCGCCGAACCAACACCGATACCGGCCGCTCCAGCAGCGATCGCCATAGGAGCGGTGACAATCGATAAACCGGAAGCGCAGAGGACGGGAACTTTAACCGCATGGGAAATAGCGTGGGCTGCTGCTAAAGTCGGGGCGGCTTTTTCAATCAGTCCCAAAATACCGGCGTGACGGGGTTGACTGCTAGTGCCGCCTTCGGTTTGAATAATGTCAGCACCCTGACTAACTAAAGCTTCCGCTAGTCTCACCTGTTCATCGAGGGGCAGCAGATGGGGAACTGTCACAGACAGGGTAATTTCGGGCAGTAAGTCGCGAGTTTGACGGGTTAGGGCTAAAACTTCCGCCGCCTCAAAAATGCGTCCTTGAGCATAAAAACTATCGAAATTACCGATCTCAATTAAATCGGCCCCGGCCGCCACTGCCATCAGCAACAATTCTGGCTCGACGGCCGATACACACACGGGTAAATTTGTCAAGGCTTTTACCGCCCGAATTAGGTCAGCATTAGCGGCAATATCGACAAAAGTTGCTCCTCCGGCTGTAGCGGCTTTAACTACTGAGAGAACCTGCGAGCGATCGAAATTATTTAACCCACTGATCACTTTCAGGGCATGACGACGGGCGAAGGCTTGCTGTAAGGTAAAATTGATCATCGGAAATTTTGGGTCTGAAACCCCGTCGTTCTACGACGGCTTTACTGTTAAATATTAGCACATTTACGAAATATATGCTAAAA
>NZ_JADBUE010000134.1:0-10984 GCF_020245805.1 Microcystis sp. M179S2
GGGAGGCACAATTATTTGTAGGATGGGTTAGCGGTAGCGTAACCCATGCGGACGTTGGGTTTCATGCTTCAACCCAACCTACGTTCATCTTATATTTAATTCCACCCACCCACTTAATTATAGTCAGTTTTACCCTAATTAAATACAAATGTTCAGGTTAATGATAGGATTCAGTATTCAGGAGACAGTATTCAGTATTCAGGAGATTGTTTTTATTTATTCTCCCCACACCCCACACCCCACACCCCACACCCCACACCCCTTGTAAACAGGATTTAGTATGACTTTAATTGACTCCTCTCCTCTCCTCCCGGCCGTCTATTTTATTGGTGCCGGTCCCGGAGATCCGGAATTATTGACGGTAAAAGCCGATAAAATTCTCCAAAAAGCCGATGTTATCCTCTTTGCTGATTCCCTCGTCCCCAAACAGATTCTTGAGGATAGTCGTAAAGATGCCGAGTTAATTCCCACCAGTAGCATCACCCTAGAGGAAATTATCCCTTTAATGATCGATCGCGTGCGTCGGGGTTTAGCGGTGGTGCGACTGCAATCGGGGGATTTAAGTCTCTATAGTGCCATCCAAGAACAAATTCATCTTTTGACAGCAGCAGATATCCCCTTTCAGCTAATCCCCGGAATTAGTGCCTTTCAAGGATTAGCGGCCAAATTGTCCCTAGAATTAACGATTCCGGAATTAGTCCAGACAATTATTCTAACCCGGGTGGAAGGAAAAGCATCTCCCATGCCAGCAAGTGAAGAATTAGCCTCTTTAGCCGCTCATAAAGCCAGTTTATGCCTATATTTAGCCGCCCGTCATGTTGACAAAGCCCAGGAAAAACTCCTAAAATACTACCAGCCAGAGCAACAGGTGGCCGTTTGTTTCCGTCTCGGTTGGCCTGACGAAAAAATCTGGGTTGTCCCCCTGTCAGAGATGGCCCAACTAACCCATCGGGAAAATTTAACTAGAACTACCCTTTATCTCATTAGTCCCGCTTTAAACCAGATTACAGGAACTCGATCGCAACTTTATCACCCGCAACATTCCCATCTTTTCCGTCCTCATCCCTAGGTATTTTCTGGGAAGTCTATCGAAAGAAACACTAGGTTTCTACCTAAAGTTAGAGTTAAAGAGCGGCGATTTTGTTTAAAATCGCAGTAGGAGGTAGGACAATTTTAAAAGCTTTTAAAATTAGTCTAACAATCCATGCACAGCTGCCCTATATGTTCGGGAATTACCCTTCGTCACCTTGTGGCTAGTCGTGCTTACTGGTATTGTCCTCACTGTCGTCAGGAAGTCCCTAACTTCCTTGATTGCTCCAGTCCAGCCAAGGTAAAGGTAGAGCGAGTTAAAGTGCGAAAAACAGTCTAGATTTTCAAGTTGGTAGATGGCAATAAGATCTGTGGGATGGGTTAAAAATTAACCCATCCCACTTTACCTGTCTAGACATCCCGAGGATTGAGATGGCTCATTTCCCAAGTCACATAGGTACCGATCGGACTCCAAATCAGGTAGGGTAGGAGTAGGATGCCCGCCCAAGAAGAAACAGGGAAAACCAATAGCGCCAGAAGACAACCCAAGAAAAAACCCGTACCTCCGATAATCGTTCCCGCTTTGAGACTGCGTAGTTTACAGGTGACGGGAGTATAGGCAGTAATAGTCAATTCCACCAACAGATAAAAAGCCATCAAAAACCAGCGATTAGCCGGTTGAGCTTCCCAGACTAAATAAGCAGAAATTGCCCCACAAATATAGATAATTGTCCAGATAAGAGGGATTAATCTTTCAAAGGTTAACCAATCGGGACGACGCAATCGCGCAAACCAACGTACATCGCGAGAATTGAGTAATCCCCCAGCTAACGCTACCAAAAATCCCACGACACCGATAAGCAACCAAGAGGGAATCATGATTTTAAGCTATCCTCCGCTAATTTTGGCTTTGTAACCCGATTCAATGAGAATTTGTACAATTTTTTGGCGATGATCTCCTTGGATCTCAATGGTATTTTCTTTCACTGTACCACCCGTTCCGCAAGCGGTTTTTAACTGTTTTAATAATTTCGTCAGAGTTTCGGTTTGGCATTGAAAACCTGTAACTATGGTAACGGTTTTTCCCGCACGACCGGAGCGGGAGGTTTGTACTCGCAAATTCTGCTGATTTGGGGGTAATTCAGGAATGGAACGCTCAAAAGCTTGAGAATTACTTTCATTTCCAAATTCCTGATAGGCAATCCGGTTTTTTTCCTTTGATTTACTCATATAGCAATTATCATACTGGGTTTGGGGTTTGGGGGTGTTTCAGTGAGCAGTAAACAGTAAACAGTAATCAGTGAACTAAAAACTGGCATCTGATAACTGATAACTGATTCAAAGCTGACTACTGATAGCTCGTAATTGGTTGGACTGGTAGCGCATTTGATTAAGTTCAGCTGCCGACATTCGATCGAGATGACCTAAAATCATATTAACTCGACCTTGGGATTTTAATTTTTCTCGATGTCGTGCCAAAAAATCCCAGTAAAGAAAGTTAAAAGGACAGGCTAAATCCCCGACTCGTTCATTTTTTTTATACAGACAACCCCGACAATAATCACTCATTTTATCAATATAGTTGGCCGAGGCGGCGTAGGGTTTGGAGGCGAGAATTCCCCCGTCGGCAAATTGTCCCATTCCCAACACATTAGTCTGCATTACCCAATCGTAGGCATCGATAAAAACACTATGAAACCAGTTTTCAATCTCTTGGGGAGAGCAACCAAAAATTAAGGCAAAATTGCTCAAAATCATTAATCTTTGAATATGATGGGCATAACCAGTATTTTCCACCTGTGATAATACTTGTTTGAGGCAATTCATCTCGGTTTGGTTACTATCCCAAAAGAAAGCCGGTAAGGGTTGTTGATGCTCAAACCAATTATGATTAGCGTAATCTTCTCCCAGATAATGATAAATCCCCTGCATATATTCCCGCCATCCCAACACCTGACGGATAAATCCTTCGATGCTATTTAGGGCTAAATTATCTTTTTTATAGGCAATTTCTGCCCCTTGAATCACTTCCAACGGCGTTAGTAATCCTAGATTCAGATAGGGAGATAATAGGGAATGCCAGAGGGTTTCTTCTCCCGTTACCATCGCATCTTGGTAGGGTCCAAAGTTGGGCAGACAATTAGTAATAAAATGCTCCAAAACCTGTAAAGCTTGTCTGCGGTTTACTGCCCAGGTAAAAGGTTTGATTTTTCCATATTTAGGAATATCTAAAGCTTCCACATCAGCGATAACCTGAAGGGTAATTTCATCGGGTTCAAACCAAAGAGGAGCAGCAGTTTTTAATCCATCCTTGGGCGGTTTGCGGTTTTGTTTATCAAAGTTCCATTGTCCTCCTATAGGTTGATTATCCTCGATTAAAATCTGCCACTTTTTGCGACTTTCTCGATAGAAATCCTCTAGTAATAGTCTTTTACGAGATTTAGCCCAATTATTAAAATCTGTCCTTGTCCAGAGAAAGTGATTATTATCAATTATGTTTATAGCACAGTCTAAATTAAGATTTTTGATTAATCTAAGAAAAGGTAAATCATTAGGCATCATAATCTGTAATTCTTTAATACCTAATCGTTTAATCCAAGCAGATAAAATCGGCTTAAAATCTTCAGCAACTTCGTAGGTTACAGACCATCCTAAAGTTTTTAATTCTTCGGCAAAATGACGCATCGCCGACCAAATTAAAACTAATTTTTGCTGATGATAGGGTCTTTGTCGAATATGATTGTGGGATTCAATTAAAATAACCGGCGTTTCCTGTGAATAGGCTTGACGATTAGCTAAGGCCGCTTGTCCTGTCCATAATTGATCCCCTAAAATCCAAATACCAATGGTCATAATTATTTCATTGCCTCGACTATTCCCCCGTATTTTTTAGCCATAATATCCGCCATTTCCCGAGCAGAAAATTTACTGGCTTTATCAATGCTGGGGGTAAATGTACCCGTAGAGGTTAAATAATGGGTAAATACCCCGACTTTTTTGCTAATAATCCACATATTTCTTGAAGTCAAAAATCAAAAAGGGGATGGTAATTATGAATTATGAATTAGGAATTATGAATTAGGAATTGGGGAGATGGGAAAAAAAGCTGTCTCCTGACTCCTGAATACTGACTCCTATCTCCTGACTCCTGATTAGGTTTTTGTCCTGAGACTTTGGGCGCTTAGATAAAGTTGCGTCCATTCTTTGACCACTTGTGTGCGTTTACAGTTTAATTCGCCGGCGATTTCCTCAAGGGTTTTACCCGCTTTTAAGCCATCGATAACGCTTTTACCCCTGGGAGAAAGGCCAGCATAGTAACTTTGCCATTGACTGAGAGTTAAGCCAAAATTATGCTCTTTCGGGCTGATTTGTAACCATTCACTGATTAATTCTGTCCCTTCCTTGAGGGCAAAAACCTTAATCGCATGATAGCCAACTTTTTCCCGGAGACGATAAATCCGTTGAATGGGAATATTCATCTCTTTGGCGATCGCATCTGGGCTTTCGCCCCCTAGATAGAGGTTAAACCAAGTCACCGCCTCCGGACTAACATTTTCCTCTAGATACTTAGCAAAACTCTCTTGAACTTTTGCCCGTTGAATTTGCGCTTCTTGGCAAGTGCGTTCATCTTCGTAGGTAGCGATCGCATTTTGATCCAGTAAACTTAGGCTATTTTCCCCCTCATCGCCACTAATTTCATCGGAGAGAATCCGGATCATTTCTTGCTGCGGCACGTTAGTGATACCGCTTTTCGATTGACGACGGAGATAATTAACAAAACGATAGGCTAACAGGGGTTGATTGCGAATCGGACGCAGGGCGTATTCCTCGAGGGTGGCTAACAGCAGCCGATCGCGAGTAGTTTGATCGGTGGTACAACGAGCGATCCATGCTAACTGGGATTGCAGATAGCGATCGCTATTTAACATTTCTTGAATAATTTCTTGCAAGACATCGGCCACCGCTTGCCGACGATCGCGACTTAAGGAAACCCAAGTGCGAATTTGTTGCCGGAGAGTGACACAAGCGCCGAGACGATCGATCAGGTTACGATAGCCGCGGGTGGGACTAACTTTCAGATAGCGTTGCCGTAAAATTTGCCAAAGATAAACTAATCCCCGTTTAGCGATTTCTAAATCTCTCTGGTCCAAAGTTTCCCAACGTTGGCTATCTTCACCGAGTAACCAATTGATAATGGTATCCCGTTGGCGATCGGTTAAGGAATCCTCTGTTTGCCGGAGGCGATCTTGCCATTGTTGCCTTAACTCGTCGATTCTTGTCGTCATCGAAAAATTGGGTTCCAAACCCCGTCTTTTTAGGACGGCTTTAGTTTGAATATTAGCGCATTTACACGATATATGCTAGAACCTGAGCCATGGAGAAAGCCTATCGCTACCGATTTTACCCCACACCCGAACAAGATAGGACTCTAGGCAGAAGAGAAATAGGAATGGCGACGAAAGGGCGATCGCATCGCTTCCTAGGGTGCGTTCCCTGAAAACATGACAATTTCAAGGTTAACCAATATTTGGGAATGCACCACCCCTACCATTTATAATTCGGGAACATTTTCCTGTTCATAATTTTCTATTAATATTCCCAAAATTTCCATTAAAGAAGCAAGAGGATGATTTTCATTTTCTCCTATTTCATCTATCAACTCATCTAACATAATTACTAATTGTTCATATTCTGATTCGTTGCGAGGGATAAAGAGTATTTGCTTTAAGTTTGTCCAGGCTTGCCGTGTTTTCTCTAGATCTATCGTCGGCATTTTTTTACTCCTTCCATTTGTTTTTGTCGTATTCAGCATGAGCCTGTAGGGTGCGTTCCCTCAAACCATTGTGGCTTTAACATTAATTTGTATTTGGGAACGCACCACCCCCAACGCCTACTCCCTATTGGGTTTCACTATCATTCAACCCAACCCACAATTGCAGGGTGATTATTCTTTTAATTGTCAGCATCAGGATTTTCAGGCTTGGGGGACTTTCAGGATGGTTTAGTTGAGGGCTGTGATTGATTTGCTGCTCAAAACCTAGGGCTATAGGTGAGAATTTTATCGAAAAAATCGGGTCTAAAACCTCGCCTTAAGGCGAAAAGTTTTGGGAGCGGGGCATAAATCCCCGTTACAAAAACGGCCTCCTGCCCCCTGCCTCCGTTAATAATCAGTCCCGAAAATATTGCCCTTAATTAGCTTTAACTTTCTGCCCGATTGTATCGGCAGTGGTAGTGGAAACCATGGCCGCCATAACTTGTTCGGGGGAAACCGTAAAAGGCAGACGATGAATGTCCGAATTAGGCTGACAGGCAATTGCCGCCGCGTGGCGCAATTGGGCAAGGGAAACGTCTCTTAATCCTAAATCCTCTAGGGATTTCGGTAAACCAATTTGTTCATAAAACTGGATTAGTTGCCCCCGGGCCGATACTGCTAATTGATTACCCAAAACTATTTCTTCTAGACGCAATTGGGCGAGAATGCCGTAGGCGACTTTTTCCCCGTGCAGGGCATGATGGCAAGCGGGAATATGGGTTAAACCATTATGAATCGCATGGGCGGCCACGGTGCGACAATTAGCGCCCCCTAAACCACCAATTACTCCGGCTAATAAAACGGTGGCATCTACCACCTGTTTCCAGTCCTCCCCGCCGATATTTTCCAGGGCTGCCGGGGATTTTTGGAAAAGAATATCGCGTAAAACCCGGGCCTGTTGGACAGCGGCAATGATCAGGGTTTCTGTGCAATGACCGCTACTGACGGAAGCTTCGTACCATTTAGCGATCGCATCGCCAATACCGGCGATTAAGGTTCTTTTCGGGGCAGTTTGGATAATACCGTAATCGAGAATTAATAAATCCGGGCAACGGGCTAGGGACAGATCGTAAAGAAAAGCCCCTGCGTCAGAATAGACGTTAGATAGGGCTGTCCAAGCGGCACAAGTGGCGGCGGAGGTGGGAATCGTGGCGATCGGCAAATGGCACTGATGGGCGAGTAATTTGGCCGTATCGAGGGCCTTGCCGCCACCCACACCGATGATAAAATCTGCCTCATGACTCTTGACAGATGCCTTTAAATATGCTAAGGAATTTTCCGAACAATCGGGGGCGTAACTGTGATAGCTAGGAGTGAGATTTTTCAGGGGAGATGACAAAAAAGCTAAATTGCGATCGCCACCCACCACGAGGGGACGTTTACCCAAATCCGCTAATTTGCCGGTGGATTCTTCTAGGGCATTGTCACCCCGAATCACTTGTGCGGGGGCGATTAACAGGGGCAAAACAGCGACAGCATTGGACATTTTTTGACAACCTCTCAGGATTATTGGCTAAGTTTAGCGAAACTTTCGGGAAAAAGCTGTAGTTCAGGAGTATTATCTCCCGGGCCGGAGAAGGATTTTTTAATCTGTCCTAAGTACAAAGGAGCAGATAAACCGGGCTGAGGGTGAACCAGAGTGCGAGCGCTAATGATAAATTGATTATTACCGCCAGCACCGGCGCGACCAGAGGAAAACAAGTCACTAGCGGCTTGTTTTAGGGTTGCCTCCACCTGCTCGGGAGTAACAGTATTGGGCAGGGAGATAACAGCTTGATTAGCTCCGTTATCATAGACAAGGGAGAATCTCACCGCTCCAGGAATTTCGGTACGGGTAAACAGTCCCAACCCAAGACCGAAAATCCCCACCGTCAACACAGCCATAAAGCTAGTGACACCGACGAGACGAAAGCGGATTCCCCAACCGACGAGAAAAGCGATAATCGTGAGTACCAAAAAAACCAGCGTGGCAATACCAGACCATTGGATGTATTTGGCAAAGTTCAGGGGAATGTCCATATTTTCTATAATAATGATTCTATGAAAACGGTTAGCATAAACCATTGTACCTATCCTGTTGTCGAAACTTTCCATTCTGTGCAGGGCGAGGGCTTTTGGACGGGAAGCAATGCTTTTTTCCTCCGTTTGGGAGGTTGCGATGTCTATTGCCCTTGGTGCGACCAAAAAGAGTCTTGGAATGCCCACCGTTATCCCCAACAATCCCTGCGGGAATTGGTAGAGATGGCAAAAGGGGCTAACCCCGCTATGGTGGTGATTACCGGGGGTGAACCTTTGATGCACAATCTTGATCCTTTGACCAAGGAATTAAAAAATCAGGGTTTACGGGTACATTTAGAAACTTCTGGCGCTCATCCTTTTACTGGGGTTTTCGATTGGGTGACTTTTTCTCCTAAAACTTATAAAATGCCCGATCCTAGTATTTATGCACGGGTGAATGAGTTAAAAATTGTCGTGGCTAATCCAGAGGATTTAGACTGGGCAGCTATGCAGGAAAGTAAGTTATCGGAAGGGGTGATTAAATATCTACAACCCGAATGGAATACAGTGGAAAGCAAAGAGTTAGTCTTTAATTATGTTCTCCAGCATCCCCAATGGCGTCTCAGTCTCCAAACCCATAAGTTTTTAGGAGTCCGCTAGTCAGTTATCAGTTATCAGTTATCAGTTATCAGTTATCAGCTTTTTTCTCCTGCTCCCATCTCCCCCCGCAACGCGCACGAAGTGGTCTCCCCCCGCAACGCGCACGAAGTGGTCTCCCCACTTCCCCCCGCAACGCGCACGAAGTGGTCTCCCCACTTCCCAATTCATGATTCATAATTCCCAAACCCTAATTGACTAACAAGAGGTAAAATACTATGTCTAACAACAATTCTGAACGAGTAGTGCGTCGTGGTCGAGTTTTTCCGGAGATTCAATCTACAGAGGAAGAAAAGGCCAAACATCGCGCCCGACAATTAGAATTTTATCATCGTTGTTGGCCGATTTTTCAGAGTTTACAGCCCCGGTTAATGAAACATTATTATGGTTGGTACATTGCGATCGAACCCGATAGCGGCGATTATTTTATCGATCCCGACAAAGAAGTGGCTAGTAAAAAAGCAAGGGCAAAATATCCCGACAAAATCCATCATATCTTTGGCATTAATGAAACTGGAGTTAGTGGCAGAATATGATTGAAGGGAGATTTGGAGAAAATGGTCAAATTTATTTTGATATCGATTTAGTCAGCCCTAATGGTCTGGTGTTACCTGTAGAAGCTATGCTAGATACTGGTTTCACGGAGTTTTGTGTTATGAATGACCAAGATGCTCGCAGTCTTGAATGGCAATTTTTAAACCAAGATAAGTTACGCACTGCCCAAGGAGAAGCATTTTTTGATATATATTTAGGCAGAGTAAGAATTGATGGTCAGGAATACGAAATTCCCGTCTTTGCAGGGGAGGCAATTCAGGAGATTTTGTTAGGTTCGCGGTGGCTAAAACAATTTATCTTAGTAGCTAATTATCAACAAACACAGGTGACATTAGGATAATGACAAAAAAGGCGATTATTTTACTTTCCGGGGGATTAGATTCAGCGACAACAGCAGCGATCGCTCTAGCTGCTGGTTATCAATTAATTGCCCTTTCCTTTCGTTATGGACAAAGACACGAGCGGGAATTAGCGGCGGCGAAAAAAATTGCTAATTTCCTCAATATTAAAGAACATCATCTGATCGAAGTCAATCTATCTTTGTGGGGAGGTTCCGCTTTAACGGATCAATCTATAGCTATTCCCCAAGAGGGAATTAACCCAGATATTATCCCGATTACCTATGTGCCGGGGAGAAATACAGTTTTTATTTCGATCGCTCTTTCTTTAGCGGAAGCAAGGGAAGCGGAGGCGATATATTTAGGAATTAACGCGGTGGATTATTCTGGTTATCCCGATTGTCGTCCCCAGTATTTAGAGGCCTTTCAAACTTTAGCTAATTTATCATCGAAAGCGGGTTTAGAAGGGAAAGCACCCCAATTAATTGCCCCTTTGGTGATGGATAGTAAGGTAGATATCGTCCGTCGTGCTGTTAGTTTGGGGGTTCCCATTGCTGATACTTGGTCTTGTTATCAAGGAGAAGTTGAACCCTGCGGTTTATGCGATTCCTGTCGCATCAGAGATCAGGCTTTAATTGAGGCTGGTTATCCCGAATTAGCCACTCCCCTGTTGAAAAACAGCCGGGGAAAATAGGGAGGATAGTGAAAAATGGAGATAATCTAGGCAATTAAATGTTCAATGAGGATTTTACTGCCGATTAATATTAAAACTAAACCGCCGAGAATTTCCACCTTTTGACTAAATAAATTACCGAATTTATGCCCGATAAAAACAGCTATAAAACATAAAGCAAAGGTAATAGAACCGATGACAGTGCAAGCTAAAAGTAAGGGAGTTTTAATCATCGATAGACCCAAACCAACTACTAAAGCATCGATGCTAGTAGCGATCGCTAATCCGATTAAAGTATAGGAATCTAGAGGATTAAATTTTTTTTCTTCGTCATCATTTTGAACAGCTTCGTAGATCATTTTACTGCCGATCGCTCCTAAAATAATAAAAGCGATCCAATGGTCAAAAGAGGCGAGGAAATCGCGACAGGTTAGACCGATACCCCAACCGATCATCGGCATAATCGCTTGAAATCCCCCAAAAAACAAAGCAATTTTCAAAGCCTTATTAACATGAATATGACGAATCATCAGGCCACTGGTCAGAGAAACGGCCACGGCATCGGCGGCTAATCCCACGGCAACAAAGGAAGTGGTTAAAAGTTCGAGTGAAGTAAACATCTATAGTTGTTTATCCTTTAATTTCCCCTTATCTTAACTAATTTTTACCCAGAAAACTTTCATATTTCTATCATGATCCTCTCATTTATCTATCATTTCTCTAACCTAAGTAGGTAGGCGTTAAAAGTTGTCAGATGCCCCCCTTATCAAGGGGGGACTAATGGGACTTAAACGATCAACAAGAGTATAATAGAGTATAATCGTTAAAGAGTAAGCACTTTACGTTGAAAAATCGGCGATGAAAGAGACAACCCCAGCCGCAATGCCCCCATGCTTTGACCGATGGTGTCGGCGGTTTGAC
>NZ_JADBUE010000135.1:0-3364 GCF_020245805.1 Microcystis sp. M179S2
AAGGTGAGAGTAACGGCGTTAGCCACCCCCAGATTCAGAAGTCACAACTCTGGGACTGAAGCGGGGAACGGAAGGCGAGAGAGGTGTAACCTAACACCAGAATCGAGACCACTGCCAACCATCCACGATTAGGCGTGAGCCGAATGTCCGACCTGAACCATCGTAAGTATTAAGCAGTGAAATAGGTTGACACACTGCGTTCAAAAAGAACAAGGGGAAAAGTAAGGAACTCGCCATCTCACTTACACAGTCCGTTAAAGTACCCCGGTGGACAGGACAAATCTAAAGATGGAATGCCCATATAAACGGAACGTAATAAGCCCTTTTAGGCTCTGAGTATCGGTCGAAATACCCAGTAGTGACAAGTGTAAGCGCAAGCCTTCAAGGGTGTGAGATGTAACCAAAAGCCAAAGCCTGACGGTAATAATCAGGATATGCTAACAGGTTACGGTTTGATTGTAAGGATAGAGTCTAGTAGGAGTCTATATGACGAAACCCTTGAGAAGGTAAAGGGTTCGGGAAACCGAAAACCACTAAGACTACGAATGTATGGAAAGCTATCAACTGGGGTAAAATCCAAAGATATGTTTTCAAGCTCCAAAAGAGAATATACCAAGCGGCTAAATCGGGACAGGATGCAAAGGTTAGAAGGTGGCAACGTCTATTGGTGAAATCGTACTACGCTCGTCTATTAGCGGTTCGCAAAGTAACCCAAGATAATCAAGGAAAGAAAACAGCAGGAGTTGATGGGAAGATAGTAATATCCCCAGAACAAAGGCTAAATCTAACCGAAGAAATCAAAGGAACACTGAAAGCAAAACCGCTAAGAAGGGTATGGATTCCTAAACCGGGTAGGGATGAAAAACGCCCTCTAGGAATACCAACCATCAAAGACAGAGCTAGACAAGCGTTGATTGAATCGGCACTCGAACCAGAATGGGAATCAAAAATGGAAGGAACCAGCTACGGTTTTCGACCCGGAAGGTCTGCCCATGATGCAATATCGAGGATATACCTCAGCATTAATAAAAGTAGCTACTTCGTATTAGATGCTGACATTGCCAAGTGTTTTGACCGAATTAATCACGACCTTTTACTGTCCAAAATTCATTGTCCAAGTTCCTTGAAAAGAGACATAAAACAATGGCTTAAAGCAGGAGTATTGGATAACGGCGTATTTGAATAAACAGAAACAGGGACACCTCAAGGAGGGGTAATAAGTCCACTACTTGCTAACATAGCACTGGATGGAATGGCAAGATTTATCGAAACACTATTCCCTAAAAAGAGGAATAGAAATCAAGCTGTTTTAATAAGATACGCCGATGATTTTGTAGTGATTTCACCATCACTCGAAATCATTGAACAGTGCCAAACTGCCATTTCTGAATGGTTAAAACCAATTGGATTAGAACTCAAACCAGAAAAAACCAGAGTGTGTCACACACTCAAACCCATTGAATATGATGGGAAAACGGAAGAACCCGGATTTGACTTTCTAGGATTCAATATCAGACAATACCCAGCCGGAAAATACAAAGCAGGAAAAATAGCGAAAGCAATACCTAAAACATTCCTAACCCACATTAAACCTAGCCAAAAAGCAGTTAAAGCCCACACAGAAGCGATAAAAGGTGTAATTAAAAAATATAAAACAGCACCTCAATCAGCCCTGATTAGTCACTTAAACCCAATCATTAGAGGTTGGGCTAATTACTACTCAGGAGTAGTATCCACGGATACCTTCAATAAACTAGATTACACAATCTGGTTAATGTTAAGGGCATGGACAGAATCAAGATGCGGTAAAGCGGACTACGAAAAGTTGAGAAACTACTTTAGACCGGGTACAGTTAAACTTAGCAATGGGAAAGAAAGACAAGAATCTTGGCTATTTCAAACCAAAGATGGTCTTCACTTATGGAAACATAACTGGACACCAATTGTCAGACATACCCTAGTACGTCCCGACGCTTCACCTTACGATGGAAATTGGACTTACAGGGCGACCAGACGAGGACAAGCAATCGACACACCTACAAGAGTAGCCAAACTACTTAAGAAGCAACAAGGCAAGTGTAGCCTATGTGGGCAGTATTTCACCCCATCGGATTTAATCGAAGTTGACCACATTCACCCTATCAGCCTAGGCGGAAAGGATGAATATAAAAACCTTCAATTACTACACCGCCACTGTCACGATGATCAATCGGCATCGGATGGAAGCCTAAAATCATCTAATTTAACACCATCAAAGGTTAATATAGATAATACAAGGCCAACCCAAAGAAGTCAATCTGTATCCTTAACAAGGGAGCAATCAAACTAGGAGCCGTGTGAGATGAGAGTCTCATGCACGGTTCTGAATGGGAGGGGAGGTCGGTGACGACCTTCTCGACCCCTACTCGTTACGGCGGATTATTAGTTTTGTTTTTTTTAACCAAATTAGTAGCCGCCTAACGCACCCTACTGGATTGACACTAACCCAGTGTTAGACATCATTTTATCGAATTGGAAGTTTACGAACACGCACAGAGTCATCGCTAATAGCCCATATTCCGTACTGGTTAAGAGGAAGTAAAAAATAAACTCAGAAATAGCGACGGAATAGCTACAATCAAATCAACCAGTCACTCACCTGACAATGACTCAACTAACCGTTAAAAATCTCGACCATTTAGGCATCATCGCCGCTATCATTGATGAGCTAGGCATTGTGGACTATATTAATCAACAACTTGGAGAAAAAGACACCACTAAAATCAGTGCAGGTCTAGTCGTTAAGGCAATGATTCTCAATGGCTTAGGATTTATTAACTCTCCCTTATATCTGTTCAGTCAGTTTTTTGAAGATAAACCCCTAGAACATCTCTTAGGCAAAGGTATAAAGGCTAGTGACCTCCATGATGACCGCTATCGCAGAGTCCTAGATTTAATTTTTATGGCTGGCATCAGCCGTTTATTTATCGGTATTTGTCTCAAAGCGGTAGAAGTTTTTAAAATCATCATGGGAACTTCTCACCTAGATTCAACTTCGGGTGCATCTCATTTTTGTAAATCTACTCAGTTGAGATTTTTAAAGGGAAAATCTCCGCTAAAGTTGGGGGTTATTTGCGATTTTTTCTCTCAATCCATGCTTTTGGGGGGTTCTACCCCCCCAACCCCAGTAGGGCTGTTTCATTCTCCCATCAGAATATCAAAAGTAAAAGCGATCACTATCAGGTAAAATGAGAAGTGACCGCCAACCTTTCAAATATATGTTGAGCTTAATAGAAAAACTGAAACAAGTCAAGGACTTTCGGAAAGATCAAGGAAAAAGACACCCTTTATGGATAGTATTAGTAGTAATAATACTAGGAACAAT
>NZ_JADBUE010000136.1:0-3170 GCF_020245805.1 Microcystis sp. M179S2
AAGCTACGATAGGGCATATCGGAAGCTGGTCGTTAGACCTAAACGCTTGGGGAGATTTAAGCTCTATTTTGGTTGGTAGAAATACCTGCTAAGACAACTTGAGTCAGTGAACCAAGAATCCCTCGCATAAGCGCGACGGGAGTGTCAATTTACCACAGCCTTTATCTTCAAGATAACGACTCCCCAAAACCAGAGAGTTTGTACCTCACAATTAAGATAACTGCTATCAGATAACCTCTGATTCGATCTTTTGGGCTATTCTTAGTTTAGCCGAACGAGAACGAGGGTTTTTAGCCTGTTCTTCTCGGCTGGGAATAATCGGCTTTTTCGTGATAATTTTCAAGGAATTATCTTCGCGAAAGCCATACTTGATCAGACGATCTTCTAGACTATGAAAACTGATCATAGCGATAATTCCCCCGGATTTTAGCCAGTGGGGGGCTTGATTTAACAATTTTTGCAGAGAATCTAATTCTTGATTAACAGCGATGCGTAGGGATTGAAAAACCCGCGTTGCCGGATGAATACGTCCATAACGGTAACTAGCGGGTACAGAACTAGCGATGACAGCCGCTAATTCAGTGGTGGTAGTAAAGGGACGTTTTTGGACGATCGAGCGAGCAATAGGACGAGATAAACGTTCTTCTCCGTATTGATAAAAAAGATCTGCTAATTCTTTTTCGTGCCAATGGTTGATAATATCGGCTGCCGTTAGGGATTGACAGCGATCCATCCGCATATCTAAGGCTGCCGTGTGGCGAAAACTAAAGCCGCGCTCGCTCTGATCGAATTGGGGAGAACTGACTCCTAAATCGGCGATAATGCCATCAAAACTGCTATTTTGTCCATTATAATCGGCGAAGTTCCCCCACCAGAGGGTTAAACGGCTATCTAGATAGGGAGCGAGACTAATTTTAGCGGCTTCTAGGGCGCTTTGATCGCGATCGATGGCGGTTACTGTGGTTTCGGGATGGGCTTCTAAAAGCAGGCGGCTGTGTCCACCACCCCCGAGGGTAAGATCGAGATAATGCCCCCCGGGTTGAATATTTAAACCGGCGATTAATTCTTGACTCAAAACGGAAATATGGAGAAAATCTTGATTCATCTGCTGATAACTTCCTGAAAATGGCGATTTAACCTAAAAATAACTGATAGGCCCGGTTTTGACTTTCATCCCAATAGCGATAGCCGAGAGTATCGAGAAAAGCTTGCCATTGATTCATTTCATCGGGGGGGACTTGTATGCCCACGACGATGCGCCCGTAATCGGCCCCGTTATTGCGATAATGGAAAACGCTGATATTCCAGTGGGGACTCATGGAGGCGACAAATTTCATTAAAGCCCCCGGTCGTTCGGGAAACTCGAAGCGGTAAAATAATTCATGATCGGCTAAATGCGATCGCCCTCCCACCATGTGGCGCAGATGCAATTTAGTCAATTCATCATCGCTAATATCGAGGGTTTTAAAGCCGCAAGCTTCAAAACTCTCGGCTAATTTCTTGGCATCAGTGCGATTTTCGATCTGGGCGCCGACAAAAATATGTGCTTCTTTTTCATCGGCAATGCGATAACTAAATTCGGTTAAATTGCGTTTGCCGACACATTCGCAAAAACGCCGTAAACTGCCCGGTTGTTCGGGAATAGTCACAGCATACAACGCCTCGCGCCGTTCCCCTAATTCGGCCCTTTCCGCCACAAACCGCAGACGATCAAAGTTCATATTCGCCCCACAAGCCACAGCAACGAGGGTTTTATCCTCAATTCCTTCTCTTTCTACATAAGCTTTCGCTCCTGCTACCGCTAACGCCCCCGCAGGTTCTAAAATCGAGCGTGTATCTTGAAAAACATCCTTAATCGCCGCACAGATATCATCCGTATCCACGAGGATAATCTCGTCCACATACTGCTGACAGAGACGAAAAGTCTCCTCTCCCACCTCGCGCACCGCCACCCCATCGGCAAATAATCCCACTTGGGACAAACGCAGCCGATAACCGGCTTTTAGGGATTGATTCATCGCGTCTGAGTCCACAGGTTCCACCCCGATAATTTTAATTTCTGGACGTAAACGCTTGACATAGGCTGCAATACCTGATATTAAGCCACCGCCACCAATAGCGACAAAAATCGCCTCGATCGGTTGCTGATATTGTCGTAAAATTTCCATACCGATCGTACCCTGGCCGGCGATTACCTCCGGGTCATCGAAGGGATGGATAAAAGTTAAGCCTTTTTCCGCTTCTAACTGCTGCGCGTAGGTGTAGGCATCATCGTAGGTGTCACCGTGCAGGACGACAATCCCGCCCCGGGCTTTTACCGCGTCGATTTTGACTTGCGGAGTGGTGACAGGCATAACGATAATCGCTTGGGTTCCCAATTGCCGCGCCCCCAAAGCGACTCCCTGGGCATGATTTCCCGCCGAAGCAGCAATTACACCTTTTTGTAACAAATCCCTTGACAAATGCGCCATTTTGTTGTATGCGCCGCGCAGTTTAAAGGAGAAAACCGACTGCATATCCTCGCGCTTGAGTAAAAGCTGATTGTGCAAGCGTTGGGAGAGATTGGGGGCAAGTTCCAAGGGGGTTTCTTGGGCGACATCGTAGACGCGTGCGGTGAGGATTTGAACCAGGTAATCGCAGTACATTATTCTTTTTTGGCGGTGGGGATTGGCGAGTCAGGCTAGGATACAGAATAGATCATCGTCAGTCCGGTTAGCAATAAAGAGCTATCAGCTGTCAGCCGTCAGCTTTTTGCTCCCCTTCAACACGGAATCATTGGGGAGTTCTTGACATTCATCATCAAAGGCCGTCAATAGCGAAAAAATTGCCGAGCCAGAGATAGCCAGTCCGTTTTAACGGAACCGGCTGTGGAGCGAGACTAAGGGATTTATCCCGTTGTATCCAAAGTTTTGATATAGTCCTGCGGAATCTCTGCCATTGATACTCCTTCTTTCTCTGCATAAGCTTTTAATCGCTCATACTCTTTATCATACTAAATCCGTTGAGCATAGGCTACTTATAAGGACAGGCACTCATGCAAAAGGGGGAATAAATAGGGTTTGCGGCAAAAAGTTTGTTGGTGGGGTTAGGAGTCGGTCGTCGGTCGTCGGTCGTCAGTAGCCGGTCGTTTCAGGCTTTCTTGCCCTCTTTTTTTGTACCAATTTATGTAC
>NZ_JADBUE010000137.1:0-41694 GCF_020245805.1 Microcystis sp. M179S2
TGCTGAAAAAGTTTTTCGGTGGGGGCAGGGTGTGGGGTGTGGGGTGTGGGGTGTGGGGTTTTACCGGTTTTGAGGTGGCCAATTACCTAATTTTCAGGGAAAAAGTGCCTAAATTTACCCCCGATCACTCCCAGATCCAGTACTTTTTGATTGACAAAAGGTCTAAAAGTCTTACCCAACAAGGTTTTTACCCACATTCCGCACCCTAGTCGTTGAAATCAAAAGTTGCTCTAGCCCTTGTATAGTAAGACTTTTAGCGATTACTAAGAATTATGAAGTGTCACACTCTAGTCAGCGATCGCCAGCTTAATGAGAGTTTATCTCAATAATTTGGTATCAGAGCTATCAGATTTTTAGGGCTAATTGTGCATCTGCTGGTCAAACAAATTAGCCTGTAATTCAGAGCCGGCAATCGTTTTGACGATTTAGATAAAATTTTCAATGTGACACTTTAGGGTGCGGAATGTGGGTTTTTAGATTTATTCAGCAAGCCCTAGATAGCGGCAAATTTGTCACATCTTCCCAGAAATTTCTTGACAATTGCTAGAGGAAAGGGTATATTAAGGGCAGATTTTCTGAAGTTTTATGTCCCTATCTAAAGTTATCAATCATGGGGGGCGGGAGAAGCGTAGCTTATCAAAGGCTCTGCTGAAATCCTTTTCCCTAGTCACGGCCACTGCGATCGGATGTATTAGTATCGCCACCAGTGCCACTGCGGCCGATTTTAAATTCGCTTTCGGTAGCAAAGGTAACTTGGACGGTCAGTTCAATAACCCCTACGGTATCGCCGTCGGTAGCGGTGGTAAGATATATGTAGCCGATACTGCCAACAATCGCATACAGGTGTTCGACTCCAATGGAGGCTTCCTGTCCACTTTCGGTATCTTCGGTACGGGGACAGGTCAGTTCGATTCACCCAGTGGTATCGCTGTCGATGGCGTTGGTGATATCTATGTGGCCGATACCTACAACAACCGCGTACAGGTGTTCGACTCCGATGGAAAATGGAAGTTAAATGTCGGGGTCGGTGCTTTGAGTATGCCCAGTGGTATCGCCGTCGGTAGCGTAGGTAATATCTATGTGGCCGATACTCTCAACGATCGCGTACAGGTGTTTAACTTCAGTGGAGTCTTCCTGTCCACTGTCGGGGTCGGTGATTTGAGTATGCCCCAAGGTATCGCCGTCGGTAGCGGTGGTAATATCTATGTAGCCGATACTGCCAACGATCGCGTACAGGTGTTCGACTCTAGTGGTACCTTGCTGTCCACTTTCGGTAGCTCCGGTTCGAGGAACGGTGAGTTCTTTTCACCCGGTGGTGTCGCTGTCGATGGCGATGGTAAGATCTATGTGGCCGATACGCTCAACGATCGCATACAGGTGTTTAACTCCGGTGGTGTCTTCCAGTACGCTTTCGGTAGCTCTGGTTCGGGGAACGGTCAGTTCCATTCACCCAGTGGTATCGCTGTCGGTGGCGGTGGTAATATCTATGTAGCTGATACGTTCAACAATCGCGTACAGGTATTCAGAACGCCCGAACCTTCTACTATTATCGGATTAGGCATACTAGGGGGCGGTTTAGTGGTGCGTCGCCTCGCTAAACGTGGTTAATCGGTGTGGAGTGGGGAGATGAGTTAAAATTTTCCTAATTCCCCACCCTTTGCGGTTAAAAGCTTTAATTGTCCTGCTGCCTTTGTAAGTCCTCGATAGTTGCGGGGGATAAATCGGTAAATCGGGCAATTTCTGGGATAGGAAAGCCAGCAGATAGCATTTTTAGAGCAATTTGTCGAGCTTTTTCTTCTTTGCCTTCCTCTTTGCCTTCCTCTTTGCCTTCCTCTCTGCCTTCCTCTAAAGCTTCTTGATAGACTTTAGTTTCTCTTAGATCACTTAAACTAAACATTTTTTCTATCTCCTTACGGTTTAATTTGGGCAATTTATAAATGAGAATTGTCTCAATTAATTCGAGAATGTCCTCTCTTTTTAAAGACTCCTGGAATTGTTGTCTAACTTGTTGAATCAGTTCTTTTCCTTGCCCTAAGGTGTTGGCTTCCGATTCCACAATTAATTGTAACACTTTTACCCCCAGAGAATCCCCCTCATCTAACTGATTCAGATAATAACAGTTAACCCGGCCTGACTCAAAGAATTCTTGATAACGAGATTTGGGACTATTTTCAATTTCCCGATGGGGATAAATGATCACCCCTTGCCAATTGTTACTAATCTCACTTTGATGAAAATAGAGAAATATTTCACTAAAAAAGCGCGAGTAAAACCGTTCATCTTTTTGAAATTGTACCTCAACAAAGTAAATCGGATCATTCAGGTTATCGGGAAGAAAGACCCCATCTAAACGAAAAGCGAGTTGTTTAACTTCTAGGGAGGAAAATTGATAATGATTGACGGTTTCTGGGGGAAGATTGAGCAAATCAAAGAAACTTTCGGGAAAAGTCTCAAAGAGACGATAGAAAATACTGTCCGTTTTCACTCAATTTTGTCCCTCAATGACTTCTGGTACTTGTTCAATTTCTAAGTCTAAAGCTTGGGCAATTTGTTCTACACTTAATCCTAAGGCTGATAAACGGGGAATAGAGTTTAATTTAGCGGTTAATGCTCCTTCCTCTAAAATATCTTGATAGATGACGGATTCTCTCATAATGTCACTCCGAAGGATTTTTTTAATCGTCTCTCGATTGTAATTCCTCGATTGCGTCGGGGGATAAATCGGTAAATCGGGCGATTTCTGGGATAGGAAAGCCAGCAGATAGCATTTTTAGGGCAATTTGTCGGGCTTTTTCTTCCTTACCTTTTTGTAGTCCCTTTTCCTGGCCTTCCTCTAAAATATCTTGATAGATGACGGATTCTCTCATAATCTCACTCCGAAGGATTTTTTTAATCGTCTCTCGATTTAATACTAACCCGGCGAGAATACTGGTAGCGGCAGCGAGATTGCTTTGCACCTGTTTTTGGGAGATAGTTTCTAGAGAACGGGACACCTGACTTAACACCTGTTCGGGATCATCGGTGTTGCTGAGGATGGCAAAGGGTAATAAACCGGGTTGATGGAAAAATTGTGGCGTATTTTCTTCCCAAAGACGGATGACTTGAAAAGAATGAAAGGTTTCCCCCAGACGGAAAGTATTTTCTTGCACTAGGGGGGAATCACTGCGTCGCAGATAAATTACCACTTGACGCATTGGTTTTTGGGGATGACGACGATAGACGCGAAGGCGATAATCGAGCATTCGGAAGGGAATTTTGGAGTCGGGGTCGGTTTGAAATTCGGTATGGAGAATTAATTCCTCTGACTGCAAAAAAATCAGAGAATCGGCGCGAATGGGGTCTAATTGTAATTCCGTCGGGTCGAGGACGGTTAAGGAGAGGGGAGAACCCAATAACCAAGTGGCTAGATCATCGGAGAAGTTTTCGGCAATAAATTTACAAATATTATCAAACATTGCGAGCGTTCTGCCTTTGTAATTACTACCATCCACATCAATAAATTCAAGATTACTTGCTATAAATTCCTTAACAATTAAGCTAGATAACCCCCCGATAATTAGTAAAATTCTTTGATTTTATGGTAGTCTTTGAACCAAGCTTACGAAATATTATATCACCGATTCAGATAGATCATGATTTGATCCTGTTTTAATTTCACAAACATAATTAAAGGTAGCATGATCGGTCTGAATAACCAACTTTACATCAGCCAATAATTTACCCTATATATAGGGTTTATCTTGAATAGTTTCCTGAAAATTAGGTAAGGATTCCAGACAGGTCAAACATTGATGAAATAGGGGATGTTTGGGCTACATAAGCAATAGAAAGTTACCTTTTCTCTAAAATTAGTAAATATTCTGATTTCATGCCATCAGGATTTTTATTCTTGCGAGATTTGAATAATTGTCTGGTTTTAATTCTATCCTCAAAGACGGTATCAAAAATAAAGCCATTTTCCTGAAAATATTCCCCTAATATTCGCCAAGTTTCTACTTCCACCCCATCCACTTTCGGATTACCCACAAAAATGCAAGCTTTCCCAGCTTGTTTTAATTTTCTGGTGGCATTTTCTAAAGCATTGATAGTGTGACAAAAATAGGAATCGAGTATTTTATGTAAATTCTCTTTCTCTAAAGTCGATCTCACTTGATTTAAGGTTTCGGTTTCGATTAATCTGGTAGCCTGTCGGTAGGGAATTTCTAGCTTAGAGATTTTTTGTACTTCTTTTTCTGTATATCCTAACCAATATAAATCTAGTTTTGCTGTTCTGATATATTCTTGTGCTTGCAGATAGGGGGGGGAACTAATTAAACAATCTAACTCTAGATTTTGATCGATCTCAAAAGTGGCACTATCTACTCCCCCATAAAAAAGCACCTGATTACAATTATGCCAAGTGACGGCAATATATTGATTAACGCTGGTTAAAGTTTCAAAACTCATCTCTTTAATCGTTTGTTTTAATTCCTCTTGCCAATCTCTTTGTAATAGTTCTTGTATATCTGATTTTTTGTATTTCGATTGAAATAATTTTGGTTTCGTATGTTCTGCATAGGAAAACTGTTTACTAACTTTCACTAAAACCGCTTGAATGATCTGGGAATACAAATCAGCTTCTAGATTTTTTTGACCTGCCCACAGTTTCTGCAAAACTGCTAAAATCTCCTCTGGATACCAATAGTTTAAATTTGACCACTGAGGGATAAATTTATCCTCGTTGGCAAAAACTTGTAAGATTTTTTTATCTAACTCTGAGTAACTCAATTGTTCTTGGTGTTCTGTGATCTTAATCGGTATAATATGGTTTAAAAGATAATTCAGGTCAGTTAAAACCGCGTTTCTTTGACAAAGTTTAGCCTCTAAACCCACCGTACCAGAACCAGCAAAAGGATCGATAATCCAATCATCCTTTTTAGTGTAATTATCAAGACAAAATCTCACCACTTGGGGAATAAATTTAGCAGGATAATAATAGATGCCATGGGTTAGATAACTGGTGCTGGTGATTTCTGGTACTAAATCTCGAAAAGAAACTAATCGCGGGGTTCCCCGATTAATTTCTTCTAAATTATTAAAATCGAAAAGTTCTAACTGCATGATTCGGCTATCAATTCTTCCTAGGGTAGGCCAGCCAATTAAAATAAAGATTAAAACCGTAGTCGATCAATATTCTAACTTATCGTCCCTTAACCTAACCGAGAACTCAACTTTTTTACTTTTTACTTTTTACTTTTTACTTAACGTGATATACTGCCAGAGGAAAAAATGACGTTTTAATTAGTCTGCGTGAATAGCCAATCCTCGACGATCATAGAACAGGTTAGAGTCCTTGACCCCCTGACACAAACCGATCGCATTGCCGATGTCTGGATTGAGGAGGGGGTAATTAAAGCGATCGAATCTCAGCTTCCCCCAAGAGAAAATAGTAACTATATTTCTGGTCAAAACTGTATTTTTGCCCCCGGATTAGTCGATCTCTACAGTCATTCTGGGGAACCCGGCCACGAGGACAGAGAAACCCTCGCATCTCTGATCCAAGCTGCCACGGCCGGAGGCTGCACCCGGGTGGCAATTCTCCCCAATACTCTCCCCCCCCTCGATCACCCCGCAATCATTAGCACATTACAGCAAAAAAGTCAAGGGTTTTTTGACTCAAAATCGACTCGTCTGCATTTTTGGGCAAGTCTCACACTAGGAAGACAAGGGCAAAAAATGACCGAATTAGCTGATTTAATGCCTGTAGCGGTGGGTTTTACCGATAATCGCGGACTGGAAGATTTGGGACTGTTGCGGCACTTATTGGAATACCTAAAACCCTTCGGTAAAAATATCGCCCTTTCCCCCGTAAATCAGCAATTAAAGGGTAATGGAGTCATGCGTGAGGGAGAAACCTCGATTCGCTTCGGTTTACCGGGGGATCCTGCTATTTCCGAAACCACTGCTTTAGCCACAATTTTAGAAATCGTCGGCGAAATTAATACACCTGTTCACCTAATGCGAATTTCTACCCGTCGAGGAGTGGAATTAATTCGCGAGGCAAAAATGCGGGGATTGCCGATAACCGCTAGTGTGACGTGGTTGCATCTGCTCTTAAATACAGGATCGATCGCCAGCTATCATCCCAGTTTACACCTCGCTCCACCCTTGGGCAACGAAAGCGATCGCAAGGCGTTAATTGCGGCAATTAAGGAGGGAATTATCGATGCAATCGCGATCGATCATCGTCCCTATACCTACGAAGAAAAAACCGTCTCTTTTGCAGAAGCACCCCCCGGCGCGATCGGGTTAGAATTAGCTTTACCGCTACTCTGGGAAAAATTAGTAATAACTGGGCAATTATCAGCTTTACAATTGTGGCAAGCGCTTAGTCTCAATCCCTGTCATTGTTTACAACAAAAACCGGCATCTCTCAACCCCGGTAATCCCGCAGAAGCAATTCTTTTTCATCCCCAAGCAAGCTGGAAAGTAACGGCAAATAATCTTCACTCCCTCAGTCATAATACTTTCTGGTTAAATCAAACAATTACGGGAAAAGTCTTAGAAATGTGGAATTTTTAAAGGGTGGCCAATTTCTATCTTGAGACTCTCCTAGTTTTTTGGATAATGATCAGCTAGAATTCTAGAGAGAACTAGAGTAATGCCATGGAAAAAGAACTGGTATCGGACAAGCGCGGTTATCTGCTTCGCACGGTGGCAGAAGCTAAAGAAATTGTCCTTAATTGGTTGCGGGAAATAAATTTAGTTAATGCGATTAAATTAGGTTTACCAGAAGTGGATGACAGATATCATATTTGGCGAATTCCTTTATGTAATGAACAGAAAAAAACCGTTGGGGAAGTGGTGATCGATGCCTACACCACCGAAATTTTGTTAGATAAAACAACTCGGACTGAAATTATTATCGCTCGTCTGTTAAAACAGGATGAATCTAAATTAGAAACCCGCAAGAAAACCAAAAAAGAATACAAGCTTTCCTCTCTGAGAAATACCATCGGATTTGGTGATTGTGGCGAACTTTTGGAGGAAATGCCAGCAGAAAGTGTTGATTTAATCTTTACCTCACCACCCTATTTTAATGCTCGCCCAGAATATTCGGAATTTGAAGAATACGAAACCTATCTATTGAAGCTGCGACAGGTAATCAGAAAATGCCATCGAGTTTTGAGTGAAGGGCGTTTTTTTGTCATTAATATTTCTCCCGTGCTGTTGCGTCGTGCTTCCCGTAATCAAGCTTCTAAACGTATTGCTGTCCCCTTTGATTTGCATCGAATTTTTGTTGAGGAAGGTTACGATTTTATTGATGATATTATTTGGCTAAAACCAGAGGGAGCAGGGTGGGCAACTGGTAGAGGGCGCAGATTTGCTGCCGATCGCAATCCTCTCCAATACAAAACTGTGCCAGTGACTGAATACGTTTTAGTCTATCGTAAACACACGGATCTACTCATCGATTGGCATATTCGTAATCATCCCGATCAAGAAGTAGTAAAAGCCTCAAAAATTGCCGATGGTTATGAACGCACTAATGTCTGGAAAATTAACCCAGTCACTAACTCAAAACATCCCGCCGCTTTTCCCGTAGAATTGGCAGAAAAAGTGATTACCTATTACTCTTTTAAAGGTGATGTGGTTTTAGATCCCTTTGCTGGTTCAGGAACCGTGGGACTAGCGGCCGCTTCTTTAGATAGACGTTTTGTTTTATTCGAGAGTAATTTTAATTATATTGAACTGATACGAAAGCTAATTACTGAAGGCAATCAGACTGATTTAGACTCAGTTATTTGGCTTAATTGTCCGTTAGAAAACTAACAATGAGCGAGGTAAACACCATGACAGCCAGTAAAAGTCACGCTTATTTTACTCCAAAAGACTATCTGGAAATAGAGAAAATTAGTCCCATTAAACATGAATATATACAAGGGCAAATCTTGGCGATGGCGGGGGCCAGTAAAGCCCATGTTATCATCACAGGTAATCTTTCAGCCCAATTAATTAATCATTTACGGGGTAGTGGTTGTCTTGCCTACGCTACCGATATGAAAGTGCGTCTCCCTAGCTTAAATATCTTCTATTATCCCGATTTTGCCATTACTTGTGACGAACGGGATCGAGTTTCCCAGGAAGATTTTATCCTGCATCCGCGAGTGATTATCGAGGTTTTATCCGACTCCACAGCAGCCTTTGATAGAGGCGATAAATTTGCCAATTATCAAACTATCCCTGAATTAGAGGAATATCTACTTATCGAGCAAAAACAAGTCCTAATCGAACAATATCAACGTCAATCTAATAACCTCTGGATTCCCCATATTTATCAAGCGGGAGATTTAATCACTATTAACTGTATTAACTTTTCTTGTCCGATAGAAATTCTTTATCAAAACCTAGAAATTCTTAGCTAGAATTTTGACCGTAAAAATAGTAAAATGGGGTCAGGTATTATAGGAGAAATTTGCCCTATTTCCTAACCCCCCAACAACTTAGATAATTAACCCCTTTGTCGAGTATTGATCACCTCACCGGCTGCATTAACTAACTCTAGCTGTAGCGGCATTTGTCCCATAGCGTGAGTGGAACAACTTAAACAGGGATCATAGCAACGAATACCCGCTTCCACCCGGTTTAACATCGCTTCGGGAATTTCGCCACCATGGATATAATGTTGGGCGATTTGTTTCACCGTTTGATTCATGGCCAAATTATTATTACCCGTGGCAATAATCAAATTCACCGTTTCAATCAAACCATTTTCATCCACTTTATAATCATGGAATAAAGTACCCCGGGGCGCTTCACTAACTCCCACCCCTTGCAGATTATTAATTCCTGCTTCGGCCCGGCAGCGTGGAGAAACTATATCGGGATCGTCGATTAAAAGTTCGATACGCTCTAAACAGCCTAAAATCTCCACTAATCGGGCATAATGATAGTAAAAAGAAGAGGTTGCTACACCACCGACCCGATGGCGATATTCCCGTAACTCGATATCCGCTCCCTCCGTGCCAAAATGGGAACAAACATTTAAGCGCGCCAACGGACCAACCCGATAGATACCGTTGGGATAACCGAGGGGTTTATAGTAGGGAAACTTTAAATAAGACCATTTTTCTACTGATTCGCCGATATAATCGCGATAATTGTCTTCGCTCAGGTTATCGGCCACGATATTGCCTTGACTATCGGTAAAACGAATATGACCGCCGTAGTGTTCCCACTCGTCCCGTTTACCGACCAGTCCCATAAACAGGGAAGGGAAATTCCCAAAAGCGGCGATTTCTGTGGTTAAATTGTCTAGAAGTCCTTTAAACAGGTTTAAGGCCGTGTAAAGAGTCGCTTTAGACTCCGGCAGTCGTTCTTTAATCCATTGTCGCCCTTCTTCGCTCAGGGGAGAACGCACACCTCCCGGGACGGACCAAGCGGGGTGAATTTTTTTTGCTCCCAAAAGTTCAATAACTTTCTGTCCAAATTGACGTAAACGGATGCCCGCTCGCGCTAGGTCGGGATCGGCCGCGATTAAACCGAAAATATTCCGTTTAGCGGCGTCACTTTCCCAACCAAGCAGAAAATCGGGACTGCTAAGATGGAAAAAGCTTAAAGCATGGGATTGGGTTAACTGTCCCAAATTCATCAAGCGCCGCAGTTTTTCACCCGCGGGGGGGATTTGCACCGCTAGAATTTTATCGCCAGTTTTGGCGGCACAAAGTAGGTGACTAACGGGGCAAATGCCGCAAATTCGGGCAGTAATTCCCGCCATCTCCCACATCGGCCGTCCCTCGCAGAATTTCTCGAAACCGCGATACTCGACCACATGAAAACGCACGTCATCCACTTCCCCCCCATCGTCAAGGAAAATCGAGATCTTGGCATGGCCTTCGATCCGGGTGACGGGATCGATAACGACGGTTTTAGTCATAGTAAGTCCTCATTGTTCAGGAGTTTCACAGAACGGCATTGTGGAGATTGCGATCGAGCTTGGTTTCAACGATAATTTATCCCGATCTCCGCCCTGCTGTCTCTATGATAGTTATTACCCCCCTAGCAATCCTAATTTTTTTGACAATTTTTTCCGATTCTCAATCGGAAAAAAAATTAAAATTTTGTAGCAAATACTACAGAAAATAGTTCGGAAATCCGCAATGATTACATCTCGCTTTGCTGGTGTTGATCGGTCATTATATATATAGAAGTCGGTTCTCGGCTGTCAGTCTTCCTCTCAAAGCTGAGGGTGAAAGGGTCGGAAGTCAGCCAAATTGTTTATGACTAATCGGGAAAACCGCCTTTTTGTCTTGTAATCTTACCTAACAGTATCAGCGGCACTGCCGAGGATTCAGGAAAAAGCGACCCAAAAACAAGCGATTGTAGTTGATAGTCCTACACTATAATACTTTTGTTCTGGATGTTGAGAAAAAAGCATAGACTTAACATCATACCAAAGAATGAATTAACTTTGAACCTTTAGGGGATTGCCCGCGTCTAAAAGCGCAGGATACAATCAAAGAAATTCCGATCAAACTCATACCGACTTCAGATAAGCCAGACTCACCCGCGAGTCGGAATAGTAACAGACTTTTTCTGTGTCAAGGAGTCACCACCAAACCAATGCCCACCGCAAAAACCAACCAAACTCAATCACAGCCCACCCTCAATGCCGATATGGTGCGTACCTATCTGCACGAAATTGGGCGAGTTCCCCTCCTAACTCACGAACAAGAAATTATTTACGGCAAACAAGTCCAACGGATGATGAGCCTGTTAGAAGCGAAAGAAGCACTATCGAAGCAATTAGGACGGGAACCACAGCGCTTGGAGTGGGCGGATTCGGTGAATTTAAGCGAAAATGAACTGGATCGAGCCTTGAAGACCGGCGATCGAGCTAAACGGAAAATGATTGAAGCTAACCTCCGCTTGGTGGTTGCGATCGCCAAAAAATATCAAAAGCGGAACATGGAATTCCTAGATCTAATTCAAGAGGGTAGTCTGGGATTAGAAAGGGGTGTAGAGAAATTTGATCCCACCAAAGGTTATAAATTTTCTACCTATGCCTACTGGTGGATTCGACAAGCGATTACCCGTGCGATCGCTCAACAGGCCCGCACCATTCGTTTACCCATCCATATCACCGAAAAACTGAATAAAATCAAAAGAACCCAGCGCGAACTCGCCCAAAAACTGGGAAGAAGTGCCACTCCTGCCGAGATTGCCCTGGAATTAGAGCTAGAACCCGCTCAAATCCGCGAATATCTCAGTATGGCTCGTCAACCCATCTCCCTTGATGTGCGCGTCGGCGATAACCAAGATACGGAATTGTCGGAATTATTAGAAGATAGCGGAGTTTCTCCCGATACCTTCATCACCCAAGAATTATTACGGCAAGACTTAGCCAATCTCCTGGCCGAATTAACTCCCCAACAACGGGAAGTAATTACTCTCCGTTTCGGTTTAACCGATGGCAAAGAGTTATCCCTAGCCAAAATCGGTCAGAGAATGAACATCAGTCGGGAACGGGTGCGACAATTAGAACACCAGGCCCTGGCTCATTTACGCCGTCGCCGGGCCAACGTCAAGGAATATATTGTCGCTAGTTAGTAAAATTAGCAAATAACCAAGAAGGAGAGCTTGCGCTCTCTTTTTGGCTCTTCTCTACTTTGTGTGATAAGCACTGATTATCATTCGTAGGAGTCTTGCTAGGCAAGGCTTTGAAGACTATATTTCTATAAAATTATCCCTATTCTTCTTCCCTCCACACAGAAACCAGAAGAGCCTCTTTTTTTTGGGTTTAATTAATATAGAATCCCGATTAGTTTTCACCTGTGGCAGTTCCTTCATGACTAGATCGACAGAAACAGCGACCCCAACACTATACGAAGAAGATTTTTATCTCTGGCTAAAAACCACGGCAGAACAATTAAAAAAAGGCAAATTTGCCGAGGTGGATTTAGATAACTTAATTGAGGAGATTGAATCGATGGGGAGAAGTGAAAGACACGCGCTCAAAAGTCTTTTAACTCGTCTCCTAGAACATTTACTCAAATTAACTTACTGGCAATCGGAAAGAGACCGGAATGGCAATCATGGTCATGGAGAAATCAATAATTTTCGGGCAGAAATTCAAGATTTACTGGAGGATAGCCCTAGTTTAAAGCCCTATCTTCGGGAGATTTTTGAGCCATCCTACCATACAGCTTTAGAGACCGTCCGGAAAAAAATGGGTTTATCCCCCGGCGGTTTACCCAGTCAGATAATTTTTAATCTCGAACAGGTGTTAGATAATCAATGGCTGCCGATCGATTGGGAATAAACTATTGACTGTCTAAATCACTCCTTAAATCGCTAAACAGTCATCAGTGAACTGAAAACTCAAATCTGATAACTGATAACTGATAACTGATCTGGTTTTATTCAAGCAACTTCTTCAGTAGAGCATCCACTTCCTGGAGGCCAGATTGATTATTTTTCTGCACATAAACCGCTCGCGCTTGCTTAAAAGCTTCCGCAGCCTCTGTTTTTCGTCCCCGGCCCGCGTAGGCCCGACCGAGATTAAGATAGACATCGGCGTTATTGGGGGCGATTTCGGCCAAATCTTGATAGGCGATAATTGCTGCAAGATAATCTTTTCTGGCCAGATGGATGCGACCGATTCCCGCTTGTGCTTCCAAAGATTGGGGTTGCAGGAAAACAGCCCGACGATAAAAGGGGAGAGCCTCGTCAAAACGCTCTTGTTTTTCGAGTAAAATACCTATTTTTAGCTGAATTAAAAAATTTCCTGCACTTTGTCGCTCTATTTCCTTTAAAATTTGGGTTCCGCCATTTAAATCGCCCTGTTTGAGCAAAAGGCTGGCCAGTTGCAATCTTAATTCACTATTGTTAGGGAATCTTTGCAGGGATTTTTGGAGAAAATCGAGGGCTTCGGTGCTTTTATTCTGTTCGATCAAGGCTTTACCCATGATTTCGTGGGCTTGCTGATTATTGGGGTCGAGAGCTAAAACCCATTGGTAAACTTCGCCCGCTTTAGCATAGTTTTTTTGGCGTAATAACACCACCCCTAAACCGAGGTAGTGTTGGACGTTTTTCGGTTCTATTTGGATAGCGTAGTAGTAAGCGGTGGCTGCATTGTCATAATCACCGATATTAGCCAAACTATAACCGAGCGCATGGAAAAAGTCGGGATTACTCGGATCGAGACTTAAAGCTTTTTGGTATGCTTGGGCGGCGGCGTTATAATCCCCTTGCCGCGTTTGTAAAAAGCCGATCCCGGAGAAAATTTTGGCATTATTGCCATCAAGGGCGGCAGCCCGCTCGTAAATGGCTATAGCTTCCCCATAATTGCCATTTTTGACCAATTGCCGCGCTTGACGCAGTAGTTCGTTAACCTGTGAATCCTTGCTCACGATTGCCCCTGCGGGATTATCGGCGATCGCAATTGAGGCAGAGAAACAGCCCCCCGCGAGAAGACCGACGAGCAAGATTAAACGGGTAAATTGTTTCATCGCTTTACCTTTGTTAACGATTCTTAATTAAAGTTTATTGTAAATGGTATTGACAAAAATCAACTATTCTGCATCACCCTTGGGCGAGATTATTGCGGGCTTCTTGGGCGACTTGGGCGCTTTTGTCGCCGGTTAACTGGGTCAAAACAGCGATCGCATCTTGCCCCCCTAAGCGGCCTAAAGCTTGAGCGAGACGATAGCGCAGTTGCCAGTCATCATCATTAGCCAAGGGAACAAGTAAAGAGACGGCGCGAGGGTCGCCTAGTTCCCCAAAAGCGCTAACGGCGGCCGTTTTTACCAATTCATTATCGGAGTTAAGGGCGATTTCCAGCAGTTCAAAGCCCCGGGGTTCCCCCAATTCGCCCAAAGCTGCCACAATGCTAAATTGAATTAACCAGTCGCAGGATTGTTGATAGACGGCCACCAGATCATCGTAGGCTGCCGTTAATTTTAACCCCCCGATCGCATCGGCCGCGGCCGCTTTTACGTCTGCTTCCGGATCATGCAACAAGCGATCGCGTAGAATAGTTAAGGCCAGATCAAGATTCTGACGACCGAGGATATCTAGCTGACTTACCGCCGAATAACGCACTCTAGCGTTACTATCCTTAATTAAAGGCTGTAACATCTCGAAGGCGATTTCTGGGGCTAAATAACGCAGTTGA
The DNA here is from genome assembly GCF_020245805.1 of Microcystis sp. M179S2. Lineage (NCBI taxonomy): Bacteria > Bacillati > Cyanobacteriota > Cyanophyceae > Chroococcales > Microcystaceae > Microcystis > Microcystis sp. M179S2. The sequence goes on from NZ_JADBUE010000137.1 coordinate 14,156, forward strand.
TTAACTCCCGATAAGCGATCGCCATAATCATCGGAATCGAGCAGCCGTTGCACGGATTCAGGGGAATAATTCATAATTTGATGACACCCTTAACAATTGGACTGGTATTAATTGTCCCATGAATAGTTATCGACTCCTGACTATTTTGATCATGTTTAGTTCCCCGGTTTTTTGGGGCTGTAGTCCTCCCTCTCCCCTTAAAAAAGAACCTACGGCCGAGATGATCGTTTCTCCTTCTCCCAGTCCGATTATTTCCGCATCAGACATTAAAGCTGCTAATCGTTATCGTCAATTGGGATTACAGTATCGTCAACAGGGAGACTTTATCAAAAGTATTGAAGCTTTCAAAAAATCGGTACAGTTAAACCCCAATCATCTAGACGGGAGAGTAATTTTAGGCTGGACACAACACCTAGCTAAACAACCTTTAGCGGCACAAATAACCCTCGAAGAAACGATTAAAATTGCTCCCGATCATGTGGCTGCTTATAATGCTTTGGGTATTGTTTATCTTGTCGGTGGTCATCTTGACAAGGCCGTGGTTACTCATACTAAAGCCGCTAATTTAAAACCCGATAATGAAATTGCCTACTATAATTTATCCCTCGCCTATCATCGCTTAAAAGATTTTAATTCAGCTATTACTAACGCTGAAAAAGCAGTTAAATTAGAGCCGAATAATCCCCATCCTCTTGTGGCTTTGGCAATGATTTATTTAGATCAAGGTGATAGTAAAAAAGCGCGGGATACCTACAAAAAGGCTAGGGATTTAGACGGTCGTTATCGACAAAAATGGTTTCTGGCACACCTGAAGGAAGCTGGTTTTAGTCAGGAGCAAATTAAATTAGTCGAAAAGTTACTATCTGGTTAGATTGAAAAATTATTATTTCCCCTTAGGATGCCTGTCGATGTCCCAGTTTTAGGAAAATAGTTTCTAAATCTTCGCGGCAAGTATAAAACTCGCTTAAGGTCAGACCAGAAACGACTAAAGATTTCAACAATTCGGCACTATCTTCTAGGGTTCCCGTAAATTTAACCCGGAGAGTATTAGTATGAATAATTCTTTGCCAACTTTCCACAAAAACACATTGTTTAAGAGCAGTTTCTAAGGCTTCTAAATTGCCTAGAGTCGTAATCTGCAAGTATTGACCAGCTAGACGTTGATTTAATTCTTGTAAAGAGGTACTTTCCACTAGATAACCTAATTCCATGATGCCCACAGAACTACAAAGTTCGGCCAAATCACTAAGGACATGGGAGGAAATTAAAATCGTCATACCTGCCGATTGTAAGACTTTAATAATCTCACGAAATTGTAGGCGAGCGATCGGGTCTAATCCAGAAACTGGTTCATCGAGAAGTAAAATTAAAGGTTCATGAATAATCGTTCGGGCTAAACTTAAACGTTGTTTCATCCCCCGGGACAAAGTAGCGATCGAATTATGGCTTTTACCGGTTAATTGTACCAGTTCTAGAACCTCATAAATGCGGCGATGACGTTGGGAGCGAGGGATATGATAAAGACGGGCAAAATAATCCAGATAATTCCAGACATTTAGGTCATCGTAGAGGGGAAAATTATCGGGTAGATAACCTAAGTTTTTTTTGAGACGGGGATTACTCTCATCTCTTAAAAGACGTTCTCCGTGCAGATATATTTCTCCCGTTGTCGGTTCTTCCGCTGCCGCTAACATCCTAATTAAAGTGGTTTTTCCCGCTCCATTTGGACCGATTAACCCGTAAACTTCCCCCGCTTCAATCTGTAAATCCACTTGATTAACAGCCCCATGGCGGTCAAATTGTTTGGTTAAACCAACGGTAGCAATGGCTAATTCGGGTGTGTTCATAAAGTTTTAGTAGTGGGATTGCTGACAAACTGGCCACCACATTCTTAACATTAACGTTTGGGTTTCCCGTTATCAATAGAACCACTCTTGATGGTATGGTGAGAACCACAACTAGGACAAGGCAATACAGGCGAAGAGGTGATTTTGTTCTGTGTTAGACTGATATTTGAGTAAGTCTAACACGAACCACAAAAAGATATTGATCAGAAAACTGATCATCAAGCTAGATGTTTAAAGACTGATTGGGTTCCAATTATTTTTTTTTGTTAATGAATATTTTACACAGTTCATACCAGATAAGCAAGAGGGCTACGCCACTACCACCAAATCCTTACCTTGCGCTATTTTACCCCCGAAGGTGAATTAGTTCCCACTCCCGCAGAAGCGGCAGGCAAAGCAGAAAATCGAGTCCAACAGGAAAGGCAGAAAGCCGCAAAATTAGCGGCTAAATTGCGGGAATTGGGCATAAATCCCCGATAAAATTGCTAATTATCCGATGATTTCTGGATTTAATACGATGTATAGACGAGAATTACTGCAATTTATTGGCTCTCACGCTCTTTTTGGGGCTATTAATCCAGAATTTGCTTGGAATTATCAAAATATTGACCATTGGGGCGAATTATCAAGGAATTATCGCCTCTGCACCACGGGAAAGCAACAAACACCGATCGATCTGAGTATAGTGACTGAAAAAGAGCTATACCACCCCACCTTTAATTATCGTCCTGTACCCCTAAAAATTCGCCATAACGGTCGTACAATCTTGGTTCAGACCGAAAAAGGTGGAAACATGAGTTTTCACGGCGAAAACTGGGATTTATTGCAGTTTCATTTTCATCACCCCAGCGAACATCAGATTAAAGGTCAGTCTTTCCCTCTAGAAATTCATTTAGTGCATCGAAATGGGAGAGGAAATTTAGCAGTTGTGGGTATCTTAGCCGAAATTGGCGCAAATAATCCCTATTTACCAACCATTTGGGCTTATTTGCCCCAAGAACCTTCTCCTGAAATGATTATCCCCGATACTTGGGTCAATCCCGGGCTTTTACTGCCAGAAAATAGCGATTTTTATGAATATCGGGGGTCTTTGTCCACTCCCCCCTGTAGCGAGGATGTTCTCTGGTTAGTCTGGCAAAATGCGATCAAAATTTCTCCCCAACAACTGCAACAATTGGCTGAGATTTTTCCGAGTAATGCGAGGAATATTCAACCCTTAAACGGGCGCTCGATCCTGCATTCCTAGCCGAAATTGTCGGCATTTTGGCTAATTTAGATAATTTTATTAACTTTTAGACCAACAATGGTAAATAACTCAGGAATGCGCTCAATAACTAAAGCTTCGGTGGCTGTCCAGTCACTTTCCTTAGTGGCTAAAACCCCAATAACACTCAGAGGAACCTGTAGAAATAGGTGACTTAAGAGGAGAGCGATCGCAGCGATTACTAAACCTAAAAGCCGCCATTGGGGAAGATAGGCGGCCACGGCAGCCGCTAGAGGGGCAAAATTATAGATTGGCCAAGCGATGAGAATTAGAAGGACGACTCCCAAAAGAGTAAGAAGACGATGGCGAGGACGTTTAAAAAGAGAGAGAATTTTTAACTGTTCGGGGGTGAGTTGACTCGGTTTGAGAGCGACCAACAAAAGACTAAAGATATCAAAAGGTTTTGTCCACTGCATCCAAAAGACGGGTAGGATAGCGATCGCTCCTAGAAATAGCCATTCTAGCCAAAGAAAAGGCAAGGGATCGCCCACAGCTAAACCAATCCAAGCGATTTGTAAAAAGATTGGCACAGCCGCTAACCCTGCCAGATGAATCCACAAAAAAGGTTCTGATTTCATAGAGGGAAGTGGGGAGATGGGGGAGCAGGGGAGTGGGGGAGTGGGGGAATTATGAATTATGAAGTGGGGAGATGGGGAGTGGGGGAGTGGGGGAAAAAAAAGCGGCCTCCTGACTCCTGACTCCCGACTCCTGACTCCCGACTCCCGACGGTTCAAGTCTAATTAACTGGATAAAGTGCGGCGTTTCATGACCATTTCGTAGGCTTCGATAATGTCGCCTTCTTTCCAGTCATTGAATTTAGAAACACCGACACCGCACTCGAAACCGGTGGCCACTTCCCGGGCATCTTCCTTCATCCGTTTGAGGGAATCGAGAACTCCCTGATAAACAATTTCCTTGCCGCGACGCACGCGCAGGAAGCGGTTCCGCACCAGTTTACCAGATTGGACATAACAGCCCGCCACGGCTCCCCGGCCGACGGTGAAGACGGCACGCACTTCGGCAAAACCGAGGTGTTCTTCCACTTCTTCGGGGTCGAGAAGACCTTCCATCGCCCCTTGAATATCATCGAGAAGCTTGTAGATGATATTGTAATCGCGGATATCGACCCCTTCCCGATCGGCGGATGCGCGCGCACCACTGGCAAGGGTGGTATTAAAGCCCACCACCACCGCACCACTAGCGGCGGCCAGATCCACATCGGTTTCGGTGATTTCCCCCGGAGAGGCGAGGAGAACGCGAATCTGCACTTCGTTTTGGGGTAACTGTTTGAGCGCACCGAGGATGGCCTCGACGGAACCTTGCACATCTGCCTTGAGGATGAGATTAAGTTCCTTGAGTTGTCCTTCTTGAGCTTGGATAGAGAGGGTGCTAAGGCTAACGCGACGGGAGGAGAGGGCCTGTTGTAAACGGGTGTTGCGTCGTTCGATCGCCCGTTGATCAGCGATTGATCGGGCCTCTTTTTCACTTTCATAGACATCGAATTCATCGCCAGCGGCCGGCACATCACTGAGACCGAGGATTTCCACGGCGAAGGAGGGGGTGGCCGCTTCGACTTTTTGACCGCGATCATCGATCATGGCCCGAATTTTACCGAAAACGGAACCGGCGACGATGCTATCACCGACCCGGAGAGTGCCATTCTGGACGAGCAGGGTAGCCACGGGGCCTTTGGTGCGATCGAGGTTAGCTTCGATGACGGTTCCCTTCGCCAAGCGATCGGGGTTAGCGACCAATTCCTCCACTTCTGCCACCAAGAGGATCATTTCCAGCAGATTATCGAGATTTTCACCCCGCAGGGCGCTAACGGGAACCATGATCGTCTCACCGCCCCAATCTTCGGCCACCAGTCCCTGTTCGGTCAATTCCTGTTTAATCCGGTCGGGGTTAGCTGAAGGTTTATCGACTTTGTTAATCGCCACCACGATGGGGACTTCGGCAGCCCTGGCGTGACTGATTGCCTCTTTCGTTTGGGGTTGTACGCCGTCATCGGCGGCTACCACCAGCACGGCTATATCGGTGACTCTCGCCCCGCGGGCGCGCATAGCGGTAAAAGCTTCGTGGCCGGGGGTATCCAAAAAGACAATCTGTTCCGGTTTGCCGTTATGTTCCACATCGACGTGGTAAGCACCGATGTGCTGGGTGATGCCGCCTGCTTCCCCCTGGGCGACTTTGGTTTTGCGGATCGAGTCGAGGAGGGTGGTTTTACCGTGGTCAACGTGACCCATAATGGTGACGACGGGGGGACGACGCTGGAGACTTTCCCAGTCGGAGACATCGATCATTTCCGTGGTTTTGATCGCCGCCGACTGGGTGCTGGGGGTTTCCACGGCGATCTCGAAGTCCCTGGCGATCATTTCGATCGTGTCCACGTCGAGAGTTTGGGTGATATTAACCGCCATCCCTTTAAAAAATAGGGTTCTGATGATCTCAGTTTCGGGGACTTTCATCAATTCCGAGAGGTCGCGCACGGTGAGACTGCCGGTGACGACGATGCTTTCCGGGCGTTTTTCCTCTTGGGGTTCTTGGCGCTCGCTTTTCGGTCCGCCAGTGTGGGCGGTTGGTTTACTGGGCCGCTTAACTTTGACTGCTGTTAGAGTGCCAGGGGTGGCAGCCTTAGCGGTGGGCGGTTTGGGGGGACGAGCGGTGGAGAGGGTAAAACTGGGGGTATTAATTAACCCGGACAGTTCCGATTCTAGATCATCGTCATCTTCAAAGAGCGCTTGGGTGCGGCGTTTGTTTTTGCCGGCAGTTTTGGCGGTTTTGGCCGCTTTTTTTTCTTCCTCTTCTTCTTCTTCCCAGCTAGATTTTTTGGCCATGCGAGGGGGCATGGTGGGTCGTTTGAGTTTTTTGGGCCCGTCTGCTCCGAGCAATCCGGTATCTGTATCGATTTCTGTGCCATCAACACCAGATTTCTTGGTGGTATCGGTTTCCTCCTCGCTGGTAGCCGAGATTTTAGCGGGTAACCCGGGGCGAACCGGGCGCTTCAACTCCACCGTCTCCCGCACTTCCCTAGCTGGTTCCGCCAGTTTCGGGCTTTTTCCGTCGGGTTTGCGGTTGAGGGTCGGTTTTTCTGGTTTAGCCAAGCCTACCCTACGCTCAGGACTAGGGGCGTTTTCGCTCTCGCCGCGCTCGCGTTTTTCTCCCCGGCTCCTGTCGTTACTGCCAGGAGCATTTTTAGATCGGGGTTCTGGCCGGCCCGAGGCAGTTTCAGGGCGTGGTTTCGGGGTGAGGGAAGGTCGATTAGGTGGGGCGATTAAGGTGGGGGATGCTTCTGGCACTAGCGGGGTTTCGGTCGGGGTTTCTTTAACACTGGGGCTATGAGATAGCATCTCTGCTGCAGTGGCGGGAGTTTTTTCGGCCGCCTCGTCGCGCCCTGGGGGAGCAACGAGGGGTTTAACCGGGGGACGGGGGGGACTGATTAAAGTCGGTTTGGCCGAGGAACCGGCTTGACCGGGATAGCTTTCCCTTTCTTCGCCGGTTTCGGGGCGGTTGTGTTTATGCAGGGCTAAAATCTTTTGTTTTTTTTCTTCGGCAGGACTAGCCGATTCTCGCTGACCCGTGCTATTTTTACTGGTACTCGAGGCAAATCCCTTCGCAGCGATCGCTTTGATGCGTTGGGCATCCTCTTCGCTGATCGTGCTACTGTGGCTCTTGTACTCGATGTTCAACTGGTCACAGATGTCCAAAATGTCTTTGTTGTCTAGATTCAATTCTTTTGATAAATCGTAAATTCTGACTTTCGTGTTACTCATCCATTATCCCCCGGCTAAAGTGTTAGTGATCCTATAAGTTGGCTGATTTTTTGATCCTGTCAGGACTGTCCCATTTCCATGCTAACGATTTTGTGGCTATGATCCTCAATTTTAATCCTGATTTGGACGACCTTGCCAGGCAGTCCCGAGTCGCTCTTGCAAGGATTCATAGAGCGTTTCGGGAATATTGGCTTTTAGGGCGCGTCCGAGACGATTTTTTTGTCGGGCTAGTTGCAGGCAGTTGGGCTGTGGACAGATATAGGCTGATCTTCCCATGCCTTGATCTAATTGTATCTGTCCGGACGGGTGTAGTCGGACAATTCGCCAAAAGGATTCTTTCGGGGCGAAGAGACGGCAGCTAATACAGCGTCGATAATTGACGAAGGTGTTCATTCTCGGTCTAAATCATGGGATTCTGGGTCTGTTTCAGCGGTTTTTACCTCTTGTTCGCCTTTATAGAGGGCTATATCCTTAATATCGATTTTCCAGCCCGTCAGACGGGCGGCTAGACGCACGTTCTGCCCTTCTTTGCCAATCGCTAAACTCAATTGATCCTGTGCCACCAGTACCAGTGCTTGTCTTTCTTCGGCATTAGTGAACAAAACTTGGTCGATACGGGCAGGACTAAGGGCATTGGCGATGTAGGTGGCGGGGTCTGGAGACCAACGAATCACGTCGATTTTTTCGCCCCGCAATTCGTTAACCACGGCTTGAATCCGCGAACCTCTGGCCCCAATACAGGCCCCAACCGGATCCACGTCTCTTTCTAGGGTATCGACGGCGATTTTTGTCCGCGAACCAACGTGACGGGAGGGGGGATTGGCTTCCCGGGCGACGGCGACAATACGCACGATTTCCTCCTCGATTTCGGGAACTTCGTTGGCGAACAGATATACTACCAAACCCGCCGCCGCTCTGGAAACGATTAATTGCGGGCCGCGGTGAGAACCTTCCAGAACTTTTTTGAGCAGAACTTTAAAGGTGGCGTTAGCGCGATAGTTATCGTTGGGCAGCTGTTCCCGTTTGGGTAGTTCTGCTTCCACTTCCGGTTGACCGTAGGTACTTTGTACCATGACAATAGCGGCCTGTCTTTCAAAACGGACGACCCGGGCCTGTAAAACGGTTCCTTCCAGCTCTTGGAACTCCTCTTGAATCATTTTGCGTTGGTTATCCCGCAGTTTTTGCAGTAAAACCTGTTTAGTTTGAATCGCCGCCATGCGACCAAATTCTTTTTGGTCGGGGGTGACATCAAGAACTACTTCATCCCCTAACTGGGCCTCATCGGCCACTTCTTGCACTTCTTTGAGACCGATGTGATGGTCGGGATTGGTCACTTCTTCGACAATAGTTTTAGTAGAAAGGATGCGAAAGCCTTCTTCTTCTACGTCTAATTCCACATCAAAGTTATTGAAATAATCTTCATGGAATTGAGCAGCTTTTTCTAAACTTTGAGCGCGTCGATAACGTTCATACCCCTTGAGAAGTGCTTCACGCAAGGCTTCTTGTACGGCATTTTTGGGCAGATTATGTCGTTGGCTAATTTCTTCGAGCATTATTTTTAAACCAGGCAAATTAACAGTAGCCATAATTATTTTTTCTCCTTACTTTTGAGTGATTAGTTTTTTAGCCATTAGCTTTGTATCAGTTATCAGATGTAAGTTATCAGATGTAAGTTATCAGATGTAAGTTTTAAGTTAATTAGTTAGTTATTTATTTATCTTCATCTTTATCTTTATCTTCATCCCTGATCACTGATTACTGATTACTGATTACTGTTTACTGATTACTGATTATTGCGCTGCTCATCTAAACGGACGCTGATGACGGTAGTGCGATCGATGGTCAGGGATCGACCTTTTTGGTTAAGATAAATAGATTGCTCATCTCTACCTTGCAGTTTTCCGCGCCATTCTTGTGGTTTTCCTTGGCTATCCTGGCCAGTAACGATGACGGGAAAACCTTTAAAAGACTGAAATTCGCGCTCACTGCTCAGTTGTCGAGAAATGCCGGGGCTAGATATTTCTAAAACGTAGGCCCCGGGTAAGATTTCTTGACTGTCGAGGGCGGTTTCTAAGGCCCGACTCATCTGCTCACAGTCCTCTAAACCAGTATCCCCCCCCAGATTGCGAATATCGACGCGCAGGACGGGAGGCCTTTTATTGGTTTGGAAAACGATATCGACCACTTCTAGCCCCAAGTTTTCAGCGATAGGGGTGGCTAGGTGCAGCAGGTCGGGAATGAGCGGATGGGTCATGATTTAGACAACAAAAAAAGCGGGCGAAACCCACTTCCCTAAACTGTTAGTGATTGGGATAGGCAGTTGTTAGACCACCTAGCTAAATACAATATAGCAAAAAACCGTCATCACTATTTGCCCCCGGGGTCGTGCCTGGGGGAAAACAGAACAGTGGTCACGATCGAGTCGATCTGTCACAATGAATACAGGGTAACTAGATATAGAGTCAATTATGGATCAAAAATCTCCACTCACCGTAGTTAGAGCCAAGTCAGCTAAGAATCGTGGTCGTCGGCCAGTATGGAAAGGGATGGTCACCACTTGGATGATTCTGCAAACCTTTGGCCATGTCACTCCTGCTTGGAGTCAAAAAAACCAAAATACCCTCACCTACGGTGAATTGTTAGAGAAGATCGAGCAAGGAAAGGTAAAAAAGGTCGAAATCAATCCTTCTTTGCAGCAGGCAGCAGTTACCCTCGTCGGTCAAACAGACAAGGATCCCCCGAAAGAAGTCAATTTATTTGACCAAAATCCCGAATTAATCAAGAAACTCGATGCTGAAAAAATTGAGTACGGCATTCTCCCCAGCACTGACAATTCGGCCTTGATCAATGTTCTCACTAACCTGTTAGTGATTATTATCGTCTTGGGATTATTGGTGTTTATTATCCGTCGTTCTGCCAATGCTTCCGGTCAAGCGATGAACTTCGGTAAATCAAGGGCGCGGTTTCAGATGGAGGCGAAAACTGGCATAGAATTCAATGATGTGGCGGGTGTGGATGAGGCCAAGGAAGATCTACAGGAAGTGGTGACATTCCTCAAACAACCGGAAAAATTTACGGCTATTGGCGCAAAAATCCCCAAGGGAGTCCTGTTAATCGGGCCTCCGGGGACGGGGAAAACTTTACTGGCTAAAGCGATCGCGGGAGAGGCGGGAGTGCCTTTTTTCAGCATCTCCGGGTCGGAATTCGTGGAGATGTTTGTCGGGGTTGGTGCGTCGCGAGTGCGAGATCTGTTCCGAAAAGCCCAGGAAAATGCCCCTTGTTTGGTTTTTATCGATGAAATTGATGCCGTTGGTCGTCAACGAGGGGTCGGTTATGGGGGAGGTAATGATGAACGGGAACAAACCCTGAACCAATTATTGACGGAAATGGACGGTTTTGAGGGAAATACCGGCATTATCGTCATTGCCGCCACCAACCGCCCCGATGTTTTGGATTCGGCCCTGCTGCGTCCGGGTCGTTTCGATCGACAGGTGGTGGTGGATTATCCAGATTTTAAGGGACGTTTGGGCATTTTAGAGGTCCATTCTCGCGATAAAAAGGTGGCTGCCGATGTTACTCTGGAGGCGATCGCCCGTCGCACCCCCGGTTTTACCGGGGCAGATTTGGCTAATATGCTCAACGAAGCGGCGATTTTTACCGCTAGAAGACGGAAAGAGGCGATTACCATGGCGGAAGTCAACGATGCGATCGATCGGATTGTGGCCGGTATGGAAGGGCGCGCTTTAGTGGATAGTAAAGCCAAGCGTTTGATCGCCTATCACGAAGTTGGCCATGCGATTGTCGGTACTCTCTGTCCCGGCCACGATCAGGTGGAAAAAGTCACCCTGATTCCCCGGGGTCAAGCGCAGGGGTTAACTTGGTTCACTCCCGATGAAGAACAGGGTTTAACCAGTCGTTCCCAGTTATTAGCCCGAATTGCGGGATTATTAGGGGGACGAGTGGCGGAGGAATGTGTCTTCGGTGAGGATGAAGTGACCACCGGGGCCGGTAATGATATTGAAAAAATTACCTATCTGGCCCGACAGATGGTAACGCGTCTGGGAATGTCGGAATTGGGATTGATTGCCCTAGAGGAGGAGGGCAATTCCTATCTCGGTGGTGCCGGTGCCGGTTATCATGCCGACCATTCTTTTGCGATGATGGCGAAAATTGATGCACAAGTACGGGAACTTGTCAAGCAATGCCACGATTTAGCAACAAAACTTATCCTTGACAATCGTGTGGCGATTGATCGCTTGGTGGATATACTGATTGAACAGGAAACCATTGACGGCGACGAATTCCGGCGTTTATTGACGGAATTTCAGCAACAAGCGGATCGGTCAATGGTGACTACGGTTTAATTTGCCCTTCGTCTCCTCGCTTCGATTAAGTGGTTAGGAGACGATTTCAGCAGACAATCTGCTAATCAGTCGGACAAAGCCAGAATTAACGACTAACATTGTGAGCAGGAATTTTGTTAATGGAATGACCGTTATGATTGCCTTTGGTGGAAGCAATAATATTAGCTTCTAAAGCTGAATTGATCTCGGCCAACATTTCTAGATTGAAACGATAGCCGACGTTGCGGACGGTTTGAATTAAATTAGGTTGTCTGGGATCGGTTTCGATTTTTTTCCGCAGAGAGAGAACATGAGTATCGATTGTCCGGGGATTATCAATTTCCTCGGGCCAAGCGCGACGCAGTAAATCGGCTCTTGATAGGGGTGTTCCCTCCGCTTGGGCTAAAACGTAGAGTAGGCTAAATTCTTGGGGCGTTAATTCGATATACTCCCCGCGAAATTGTACCCGTCGTTGGGCTAAATCTATTTTTAATTGCCCATAATCCAAGTGTAGAGGAGCAGCCCTACTGCCTAAACGACGAGTTAACACTTCTACCCTAGCCATAAATTCTTGCATTCCGAAGGGCTTTCTCAGGTAGTCGTCGGCCCCTGCTTTTAAACCATTGACCACGTCTTTTTCGCTATTGCGGGCCGAGAGAATCAGTATTAAAGACTGTTTTTGTTGATCAAGCCAACGGCAGAGTTCGATTCCATCCCCGTCCGGCAAGTCGGAATCGATAATTGCTAAGGTGGGTTGACGATGAAGGAAAGCTTGACGCGCACTTTGCAGGGTTGCCGATTGATTAACTAAATAACCGGCCTGTTGCAGATGCCAAGCTAATAGCGATCGCAAGTGCGGGTTGCCCTCAACAATAGAAATATGCATCGATACCACTTGAGTTTCTGCCCCATTACTGCACAGATTGACACATTGTCAAGGTATCAGAATTAATGTCAAGATGTTGTAACAATCGTAACATTCGTTAGCTGTCAGCTTTGAATCAGTGATCAGTGATCAGATCTGAGTTTTCAGTTCACTGATTACTGTTTACTGTTGACTGGTCACTGAAAAAAAGCTCCCCGCTCCCTGCTCCCTACTTCATAATTCACCCCATGTGCAACTAATTTTGGCTCTTCTCGACTTTGTGTGATAATTTTTGCTTATGGAATCGTGAAATGCTTATCGGGCAAGACTTTTAGGACTATTTTGCGGATATTCTATCAGTATAGACCTCGTTTTCACACAGAAACCAGAAGCGCCATATTGTCTGTCTGATAATATCTTATTGATTGTTCTCTCAGCCATTTAACCACTAAAAAAGCACCAGAACACCATGATAGATAACTTTGCCGCCAACGACCTCTATAACTGTATAGATAGTCTAGATTCCTCAGATTTTCAGAAATTCCTAGCGGGGAATAAGTCATCAATTTTTCCCACCATAGCCACTAATCGAGCCACATCTCTTTTCAAAGAAGAAGTAGCGAGCATTGATCTTGATCTTACTACCTTAGATAACGCCGGTAATACCTTAGCAACGGCGCGTGATATCACCATTGGAGCGACTCCCACCAGCTACAGCGATTTTGTTGGTTCTACAGACACCGATGATTACTATCGTTTTAGTTTAGGAACCAGTAGCAACTTTAGCCTCAATTTAACGGGATTAAGTGCCGATGCCGATGTGTCCTTATTGGATAGTAATGGCAGTGTGATTACTAGCTCCACTAATGACGGTAACATCAGTGAGAGTATTACTCGTCAACTGAATGCGGGTACTTACTTTGTCCTGGTTTATCCCTACAGTGGCAGCACTAACTATGACTTAAGTTTAGCTGCCACTGCGGGGAGTCCTGATAACGCTGGCAATACCTTAGCAACGGCGCGTGATATCACCATTGGAGCGACTCCCACCAGCTACAGTGATTTTGTTGGTTCTACAGACACCAATGATTACTATCGTTTCAGTTTAGGCAACAGTAGCGACTTTAGCCTCAATTTAACGGGATTAAGTGCCGATGCCGATGTGTCCTTATTAGATAGTAATGGCAATGAGATTACTAGCTCCACTAATGGCAGTAACATCAGTGAGAGTATTACTGGTCAACTGAATGCGGGTACTTACTATGTCTGGGTTTATCCCTGGAGTGGCAGCACTAACTATAACTTAACCCTGTCGGCGACCACAGCCACAGTTGTACCCGGATATAGTGCCACTTCAGGATACGGTTTAGTTAATGCCGCAGCAGCCGTCGCCGGAGCCTTGAATCAAAGTACTTTTGCCAATGTTCCCACTTTTGGTGGTGCTAATGACTGGGGGGTTAACTTAGTTAATGCTCCGGAAGCTTGGGCAAGAGGTTATACAGGACAAGGAATCGTCGTTGCTGTACTAGATACAGGAGTTGACCGCAATCATGCCGACTTAGCGGGCAATATTTGGACGAATGCGGGCGAAATTGCCAATGATGGGCTTGATAACGATGGCAACGGTTACGTTGATGACGTTTATGGCTGGAACTTTGCCAATGGCAATAATAACACTTTAGATGGCAACCGCCATGGTACTCATGTGGCGGGAACCATTGCTGCCGGTAATAATGGTTTCGGAGCCACTGGTGTGGCCTACAATTCCAGAATTATGCCGGTGAAAGTTTTGAGCGATTCCGGTAGTGGCAGCTATAGTGGCGTTGCCCAAGGAATTCGCTACGCCGTGGACAACGGTGCCGATGTGATTAATATGAGTTTGGGCGGTGGTAGCACTAACAGTGCAGTTCAATCGGCCCTCCAGTATGCCAGCAGTCGCGGTGTTATCGTGGTTATGGCCGCCGGTAATGCGGGGGCAGCTCAACCCGGTTATCCCGCTTTCAATGCCACCTCTTGGGGTCTTGCCGTAGGTGCCGTTAATAGTTCTAACCAGATGGCTTCCTTCTCCAATCGTGCTGGCTCCAATTCTTCGATGAGCTATGTCACCGCTCCAGGCGTGCAAGTGTATTCTACTATCCCTAATGGTGGCTATGGTTTCTTGAGTGGAACCTCCATGGCAACACCCCATGTGGCCGGAGTGGTGGCCCTAATGTTGAGTGCCAATCCTAATCTGACCGATGCTCAAGTACGTCAAATTATTACGGCCACAGCAGGTAATGTCGCCTAAAACTTGGCTGTTTTTCAGCCTCAGATTTCTTACCTTCAGCCATCAGCGAAAAGCTGATGGCTGATTCCTAGATCTCAGACAAAAAAAACTCGTTTACTTTTGCGTAAACGAGTTTACTTTCCATGATACGATTAATAGTCCTGGGAATTATTTGGCAACTGCTACCGGTGCTTTGACGGGCTGGGGCTGGGGCTGCAGGTCGCGCAAACTTGGGAAAAGGAAGTGGTTTTCCTCCACATATTGCGCTCCAAACAGTCCTTTTTCAGCCCAGAAATAGCGATCGGTTGTATGCTCGTTACGCTTAACAATCAATAAAGCTGGTGGGCTAATGCCTATAGCTTGAATATACTTACGCGCCGCAGTTACGGGTTTATCTTCGCCACTTTCAATACTATACTGGGGTATAAGTTCAAGTATCTTACGTCCTTCTTGACGACGGCGACTTTTACGTTTCCGTTTTCTGGCCAACCCAATTACCTCCTGTTTTGGCTAATCGTTGTAATGATAGTTACAAAAGCCGTAGCAATTGTATCCGTTCTAGACCAAGAAATCAAGTGTCTCTCACAAAGCCAATTACAGACAAGTTTGACTAGAAGCTAGACTGAGACTAGGTTTAAGTTTTTGTTACAAAAACACACCCACAAATATCGATACAAAACTTATTATTCTTAAACTTTTTTTAATATATACCGTGATCCACCCCGAAAATAGTGCTAAACCCTTGTCCTAATTGCTTTTTGCTGGCTGCCCTCGACTCAAGAGGAGGGTCATTCTCCCCTATGTAAACTGGGAAACAAAACTCGCAACCCTAGCTGTATCTAGGTTTTCTGATTTTTTACTTTTTACTTTCTTGGTATGCCCTTCTCCTCCCCCTCCCGGACTCCCCTGAGTGATGATTTTATTGCCCTGTGTCAGGCACAGATGGAACTTTTGCGAGAGCAAATGGAAACGGACAGAAGTGCGGTTTATTTAACTGAACCTTTATCGAGTAATTTAATCCCAGTCGTTGTTTATCCGCCTTTTAACCCCCCTTCTCCCCAAAAAAAGCGGCTTTCCTTACAACCGGGGCAACCGGCGGCAGACTTGTTAACTGCGGTTAAGTTAGAAGATTTATCCCACCTCTGGGGTAATCAGGAGACCGTCAGCAGTCATCGCTTGTTTTTACCCTTAATGTATGAAGAGGGCATGATCGGATTATTGGTGACAACCAGAGAAAAACGACCTTGGCAAAGTTGGGAATTAACCCGGATGGAAAAAATCACCCAAACCCTCGCTTTGGCCTGTGTACTCGATCGCCAATTAGGAGAAGAACGTTATTATCGACAATGGCAACGTCAGCGCCTCGATACCTTTCTCCATCAAATCCGCAATCCCCTCACCGCTTTAAAAACCTTTGGTAAACTTCTGCTCAAAAGGCTTTTAGCCGAAGAAGGTAACGATCCCGCCATTACTGGTATTCTGAGGGAAAGCGATCGAGTTCGGGACTTAATCGCCGAATTTGAGGCACAAATTCAGCAAGAAAGCGAAAATTACCCCACCGTCGATATTCCTCTCCTGCAAGCGCAATCTTCCCCCACCGCCTTTCTCTTGCCTGCTGGCAGCGGCCAACTAACTCCGATCGATCTCCATGATCTTCTCGATCCGCTGCTCCTTTCGGCCCAGGCCGTAGCCAAAGAGAGAAATCTCAGTCTAGAAACGATTCACGGGGAAGACATACCACTTATTTGCGCCAATATCCCCGGTTTGCGGGAAGTATTCAGCAATTTAATTGATAATGCCCTCAAATATACTCCTGCTGGCGGAAAAGTCACCGTCGAGGTGCAGAATGTTAAGAATAGTGTAGAAATTGTTTTTAAAGACACGGGTTATGGTATATCGAGGAGCGATCAAGAAAGAATTTTTCAACGTCACTACCGGGGAGTGCAAGCAGGGGGAGATATACCCGGCACAGGATTGGGTTTAGCGATCGCAAAAGAATTAATTACCAGCATGGGGGGGACGATTGAATTTATCAGTCCCAATCCCGAGCAAACAAGTTCCCTCTACCCCGGCACGGTTTTTCGGGTTCATATACCAGTTATACCCGATGATAACCTCAGTATAGAGGGATGATCTGGTCGTCAATTCTGCCTATTTTCTCGATCGGGAGATTCCTGGGGCGATCGGTTAAAATATATGGAAAATATCAGTGTCAATGGTAACTTGGCTGTGAACCAAAGAATTAACAGTAGCTAGAGACAATCAATTACACACATCTAAGTAACTCTTGCCTTTTGCCCCTTGCATGAGTGCCTATCCTAACCAAGAAGTTAATTTTGTCCTATTACTTAAATTATGCCGACTATCGAACAATTAGAACCCGCTAATAAGGCCGATGTGGTAGTATATATGCCCTACTATGCCAAGGACAAACATAGTATCCTGCCCTATGCGATCGCTTTGTATCAAGCAGGATTTTTAGAAGGTCGTCGTCGCATAGAAAACAGTCAAGGGATTCCCTTTGTGGCGTCTTGGTATGTATCAAAATTGCCCTCGGAATTGACCCGTTGTCGTTTACAATTTGAAGGACAGGCCGACCTAAGCTATGAGATGACGATTATTAACGCCGAGTTGATCGAATATCTCATCGATGCGATTAAAACCTTTAAGCAGCTAGGTTCAGCCGACTTTTCGCAGGGATTTTATCGGAAACTGCTGCGATTTGAAGAATAAAAGTCGGGATTTTACGGGTTAAAAAGGAGCAAATCGTGGCGAAATCAGCCAAATCTATACTCATATCTTCCCTGGAACCCCTCAGTGGTAAATCGGGAACTATCGTCGGTTTAGCGCATCTCTTGCGGCAAAAAGGCCTAGAGATAAGTTACGGCAAACCAGTGGGCAATTGTCCGGGCTACGTCGATGGGCAATTGGTCGATGAGGATGTAGAATTTATCCGGCAATTACTAGAATTATCCCCCGATCAGCTGCGTTTACCCGTGATCTATACAGATGTGGATTCCGTTGCTAAACGTCTGCAAGGTGCAGATAAACAGGACTACGGCAATATTCTTGCTGGCTATCTCGATCGGGTTAACAGTGATATTACCCTCCTCGAAGGGCCGGGGACTCTCTGGGAAGGGAGTATTTTTCAGTTATCGATGGGGGAGATGGCCAAAATTCTCCAGACTCCGATCCTATTGGTGGCCCGCTATAGTTCTCCCCTGATTGCCGATAGTCTGCTGAAAGCGCAACAGGAATTAAATAATCAGCTGCTGGGGGTAGTAATTAGCGATATCCCCGCCGATGATTGGGATGAAGTACAATCTCTCCTTAAACCCTATCTCGCTGGCCAAGGTGTGGAAGTTTTAGGACTGTTACCCGCTAGTAAACTGCTGCGCAGTATTAGTGTTCGGGAAATTGTCCATCTTTTAGAGGCCAAAGTATTATGTCGGCCCGATCGTTTGGATTGGATGGTAGAAAGTTTAGCGATCGGGGCGATGAATGTCAACGCCGCTTTAGAATATTTTCGCAAGGGGGAAAATATGGCCGTGATTACGGGTGGCGATCGCACAGACCTCCAGTTAGCTGCCCTAGAAACTTCCACCACCTGTTTAATCTTAACTGGTTCTATCTCTCCAGATCCCCTGATTTTGGGCCGGGCCGAGGATTTAGAAGTACCGATTCTCTCGGTAAATTTAGATACTCTCAGTACCGTGGAAATCGTCGATCAGGCCTTCGGGAAGATTCGCTTACAGGAACAGGTAAAAGTCGCTTGTATTCGAGAATTAATGGAGGAATATTTCCAGATCGATCGCCTGTTAGAAAAGTTAACAACAGAGGGGTAATTTCTCCCCGGCTGCCGAGAATTTCATTGGAAATCCCTTCATGAGTCTATCATCCTCCCCTGTGTCCCCTCCGGTCAAAGAAAATGACTGGAGATTATTATTAAGATTACTTCCCTACGCAAAAAAGCAAAAAGCCCTGCTATTTTGGTCATTAATACTTCTTTTTCCCCTATCTCTCACAGGGGCGATCCAACCCTTAATTATCGGTCAAGCGGTCTCCCTTTTGCAAAAGGAACAAACTTGGGATTTTTTGGCTCGAATGCCCTTAACAGCAGCCATTAATACCCTAATTATTATCCTCTCGGCTGCGATTATTTTACGACTGATTTTAGGGACAACACAAGGTTATCTAGTGCAGAAAGTCGGTCAGTCAATTACTGCTAATGTCCGGGAAGATTTATTTACCCATGTCACCTCCCTTTCCTCCAGTTTTTTTGATCGCTCTCCCGTGGGACGTTTAGTCACTCGTTTAACCAGCGATGTGGAAGCATTAGGAGAAGTTTTTGCTAGTGGGGCGATCGGAGTTGTCAGTGATTTGGTCAATATTTTAGTTATTATCATCACCATGTTTACCCTACAATGGCAATTAGCTCTATTGTTGGTGTTGATGTTATTTCCCGTCACTGCTTTAATTATCTTTTTTCAAAAACAATACCGCATCGCTAACTATCAAGTACGCGAGGAATTATCAAAACTTAATGCCCAATTACAGGAAAATATAGTCGGAGTTAATATTGTTCAATTATTTCGCCGCGAACGCTTTAATGCTGAAATGTTTCGCGCTATCAATACTCACTATCGTCAATCCCTAGATAAAACAATTTTTTATGATTCGGCTGTCTCGTCCACTTTGGAATGGATCGGATTAATTGCCGTGGGAGGAGTATTATGGTTAGGCGGGATTTTGATTCTCCAGAAAACCATTGATTTTGGGGTTTTATCAGCTTTTATTTTATTCTCCCAACGTCTCTTTAATCCCCTGCGTCAGTTTGCCGAAAAATTTACTATGTTTCAAGCGGGTTTTACTGCTATAGAACGAATTGGTGAATTAATTAGTATTCCCATTGAAATCAAAGATTATAACAATAATAAGGAGATTTATTTCCCAGAAAAACTTAAAACTGGCGAGATTATTTTTGATAATGTTTGGTTTGGTTATAAACCCGATGAATATATTATCAAAGGTCTCAATTTTACCATTCATCCAGGGGAAAAAGTCGCTTTAGTTGGTCCGACTGGTGCGGGAAAAAGTTCGATTATTCGTCTTCTCTGTCGTCTTTACGAACCAAGTAAGGGCAGAATTCTAGTGGATGGTATCGATATCCGTTATCTTCCCCAAGCGGAATTAAGACGTTATATCGGTGTCATTCTGCAAGAAACTTTTCTCTTTGCCGGAGATGTTACTCGCAATATTACTTTAGGGGAAAATTATGATTTTGAGCAGGTGAAGGCAGCAGCTAAATTAACTAATATCGATCACTTTATCGAGGAGTTACCCGATGGTTATCATACCCGTTTACGGGAACGGGGTGCAAATTTATCGGGAGGACAAAAACAATTACTCGCTTTTGCGAGAGTCGCTATTCGTAACCCCGAAATTTTAGTTTTAGATGAAGCTACCGCTAGTTTAGACGTGGGGACAGAAGTATTAATTCAAGAAGCTTTAGAACAGATTTTAGTCGATCGTACCGCTATTATTATCGCCCATCGTCTCTCCACTATTCGCGATGTCGATCGAATTCTTGTCCTTAAACGCGGGGAATTAGTCGAATCGGGAACCCATGAAGATTTATTAACCGAAGACGGCCTCTACGCTAGTTTATATAAACTGCAAATGTTAGGCACAGATAGTTAACAGTTATCAGTGATCAGTGATCAGTGATCAGTTATCAGATTAAAGTGATAACTGATAAGTTTTAAGTTTTAAATGATATTATTCGCCGATCAATCTTCACTAATTACTGTTTACTGATTACTGTTTACTGTTTACTGTTTACTGTTTACTGGACGGCTACGCCGTGCCTTTGGCAACACTGACAAATCCCCCACTTCCCACTTCTCACAATGCCTTCGCCAGAATCTGCTCCGCTAATATCACAACTGCAAAAAAAAGTCAATAGTTTAGATGTACCATTTTATGCGCCAGGGCATAAGCAGGGGGAAGGAATCGGGGAAGATTTAAGTAATTTACTGGGAAAAAGCGTCTTTAAAGCCGATTTACCCGAATTACCCGACCTTGATAATTTGTTTGCCCCGACGGGGGTGATTAAAGAAGCGCAAATTTTAGCAGCCGAGACATTTGGGGCAGATAAAAGCTGGTTTTTAGTCAATGGCTCCAGTTGTGGCATTATTGCGGCGATTTTAGCCACTTGCGGCGAGGGAGATAAAATTATTTTGGCGAGAAATATTCATAAATCGGCAATTTCGGGCTTAATTCTCTCTGGGGCGCAGCCTATCTTTATCAATCCCGAATATAATCCCACTATCGATCTAAATTTAAATATAACCCCCCAATCCCTCGAAAATGCCCTGAAACTTCATCCCGACGCCAAAGCGGTGATGGTAGTCTCTCCCACCTATCAAGGGGTTTGCTGTGACTTAGAAACTATCGCCCAGATTACCGATCATTATTCTATCCCGCTGCTCGTCGATGAGGCTCACGGGGCGCATTTTGCCTTTCATCCCGATTTACCTCCGGCTGCCCTGTCTCTCGGCGCTGATATGGCTATTCAGTCCACCCATAAGGTTTTAGGGGCCTTAACTCAAGCATCAATGTTACACTTAAAAAGCGATCGCATTAGTTCCGAAAAAGTCGATCGAGCCTTACAATTAGTTCAAACCACTAGCCCTAGTTATTTGCTTCTCGCTTCCCTTGATAGTGCTAGAAAGCAAATGGCGACGCAAGGACTAGATTTACTGACCAAAACCCTCGATTTAGCCGCTTCTGCCCGAAAAGAACTCAATAAAATCCCTAATATCTCTGTTTTAGACTTTCCCCATTCTATCCCGGGTTGTCACTGGTTTGATCGCACTCGTTTAACGGTAATTGTCAAAAATTTTGGCTTAACTGGTTACGAAATAGACGATATTTTGCGAGAAAAATACGCTGTCACCGCAGAATTACCGACTTTAAGCCAACTTACTTTTATTATCTCCATCGGCAACCATCGCGAACACATTAATCGCCTAATTACTGCTTTTCAATGCCTTCAATCTCCTGACTCTACCAGTTTACCCCTGACTCCTGCCCCAGTCACGGGAAATCTGGCTATTTCTCCTAGAAAGGCTTTTTTTGCCCCTACAGAGATAGTATCCCGGAAAAATGCCCTCGATCGTCTTAGTGCTGATGTTATCTGTCCCTATCCCCCCGGTATTCCCGTTTTGATGCCGGGTGAGTTAATTTCTCAGGAAGTCCTCGACTATCTGCAAACTATTTTAGACCTCGGTGGCACGATTACCGGCGGTAGTGATGATAATTTAACCACTTTCAGGGTTTTAAAATAATCGCAAAATTATCTGATATATTAACCGGAAAAAGGCGGTAATAGCAATTGCTCCGATGGCTGCCATCACGGCAATGATAGCAATTTCAGGAAAATTTAGGCTTCCTTGCAGTTGCGAAAGAAAGAAGATGAGGGTGAGGGTAATTGCTGCTAGAATCGGTAAATCTCTCCCTTCAATCACTTTTTTAAATAATGCCCAAACTAAGCCACCTAAGATCATAAAAGCGATGACAATTCCTAGCGAGGGGAGTAAACTATTTAAGGCAATTACTAATAATGTCCCCTCAAATCCTGTAAAGGCAGCATTAGCGAAGGTTTCCCCAAGAGAAAAGCGGGAAGTTTTTCTAATCACTGGAGAAGCTGGAGGGGATGGAGGAATTGGAGAAGGTGGAGGAGATGGAGGAGATGGGGGAGGTGTATTTAAAGCGGTTAAAACTTCTCCACAGGATTGAAATCTATCCAGGGGATTTGCTAGTAACATTTTATTGAATACTCTTGCTAAATCTGCACTGATGTTGGGGGCATAATTTTGCCAATTCCAGACCTGTTTTTGGGGATCGTATAGATCATCAGGATCGCGATTAGTTAAGAGTATAACACAGGTAGCTGCTAGGGCATATAAATCTGTGGCTGCCGATACCTGATTGCCTAATTGTTGTTCGGGAGGAGCAAATCCAGCTGAGTAAATTGTTGTGGATTTCTCTTGTGTATTACTAGGGTTATTGGTAGCCTGTTTTACTGCCCCAAAATCGAGTAAATAGAGGCGGCCATTTTGGGAGCGCATGATGTTAGATGGTTTTATATCCCGGTGAATGGAACCATTTTCATGAATAAATTTGAGGATAAGAAGTAATTCTTTGAGAATGTTTTTGACTTCACTTTCTTGAAAGGGTTTTTGTTGCTGTTGGAGAATTTCTTCTAAGTTTTTACCGTCGATATATTCCTGGGCCAGATAGAAAAATTGCTCTTCTTTTCCCGTTAATTGATTCTTGACTGTTAAAGGGAAAAAAGCATAGAGATCGGGGATTTGGGGATGTTCTCGGCCTAAATCTTCTAAAACGTGCGCTTCTTGAAAAAATAAGTTTTTCGCTTTTTCTAAAGCTTGGGGACTTAAATTACCGGAGGGTTGAAATTGTTTGAGTACACATTTAGCTTTTTTGGGACTATAACGATCTACTGCTAAAAATGCTGCCCCAAATCCTCCTTGTCCCAATAGACGTTCCGGTAAATAACGTCCCCCCAAAATTAATGGCATCCCGCAAGTAATACAATATTTCTGCTCGATCGAGGTTAAGCGATTGCTATCGTCTAGGTCTAGGCACTGATTACGCGGTTTCGGACAGTGGGGACGCGTACAAATAACTTCCATAGTCACCGTTTCCCGTGGTACTGCTCTTAGTTTAGCTACTACCGGCAATTCGGGTTAAAATTTTTATTCTTGAGAAAGAGTTACAAAGAGGGTTCGTAGGCCGACACGGATTCCCATTATACTACAAGGTTAGCAGAAATTTTGGAGTTTGTCAAGTCTTTGGCCGAAAAAAATTCAGCCAGATAAGGGCGGTTATCGAAAAAATCGGGTCACGCATATCATTCAAGGCCAGGGTTCTGGCCACGACTTGAGCGAAACGGTCTTGAACCATCTACTCCCGTGTCACCTCGTTTTGAGGCTCTTGAAAATATTGCTTTTTTTTCTCAAAGACAGTAAACTCAAATGTATTGTAAATGTATTTCAGATGAATTATGACTCTATATCTAGTAGAGGATGATCGACAAGAAAGGACCAAAGAACAAGTGAGCGAGATATTGGAGCGCATTGCCACAGTCGCATCAAAATCGCAGGGAGAGTTAATCGAAGCCCTAATCGGTGAAACAGAGGGGCGGTTATTCCTGATTATCAAAGCGATCGATCGCGCCTCCCTCGAACAAGTACTAGAAAACGCTGGGCTAGGTTGGCAACTAATCAAGGAAATGCGCTTGATTGGGCAGGACTTAGCCACTGTGCGAGAGCGCAAAGACAAAGCCAACTATCTAGTACAGTGGAATTTACCTCCGGGGCTAACGATGGAAACTTACCTGCAACGAAAAGCGGAGAAAACCCCCCTTTATGCTCAAGTGCCTGAAGTCAGTTTCGAGCGTACATATATTTGCGAAGACTTGAGTAAATGTCTCTGTTTCTACGATAGTCCCGATGAAGCGGCGGTAAAAAGAGCCAGAGAAGTGGTCGGCGCACCCATAGATAGTTTGACCTCGATTGAAAATATTCAGCCCTAGGAGAGAACAATGATGCTAGATCGAGGCTCCGAAATCAGTTCTTTTCTGGAAGAAAGAGCCACTGACCTCAACAACGGTACAGCTAATCTCAACGTCGGTTGGGCCCTAACCAAGCTAGGAGAATCGGGCTGGTTCGGCTATGCTATACCTGAAAGCTTAGGGGGTCGGGGTGGCTCCTTATCACAGGCAGTAGAGGCGATCTCCTCTGTGTCCCAATGCTGCCTGACCACCGGTTTTGTTTTCTGGTGTCAGCGCGTCTTCATTCAATATCTGGCCGCCAGTAATAACACTTACCTACAAAACAAAATTCTACCTGCTGTTCTCAAGGGAGAGATAGCCGGAGCCACAGGACTCTCCAACGCGATGAAGTACCTCGGCGGGATCGAGGAGCTGCGTTTACAGGCAAAGATCGAGGGAGAAAACGTCACTGTTAATGGCTTCCTGCCCTGGGCCTCTAACCTCGACTCTAAGGGAGAATTTATAGTGGCCGTTGCCGCTCAAACCACATCTGGACAAACTCTTATCCTCGCCCTTCCCTCCTTCGCAAAAGGGTTAAAACGGGGTGAAGACCTACAATTATTGGGTTTACAAGCTTCCCGCACCAGTACCCTTGAATTCGATCGAGTTCAGTTATCTCACGACTGGATTATCAGCTTGGAAGCAGCAAAATTTTTACCCTCAGTCCGCCCCTGTTTCTTGCTGTTACAATGCGGACTGGCCCTTGGCATTACGCGTAAATCCCTTGGGGAGACAGAGAAAAGTTTAGGGGGAAAGGCCGCGGTAGCCAGCGATCGTTATTTCTTCGCCCGGGAGCGTCTGACTCGTCTAGAAAAGAAAATCGAGCAATTCAGCACCCTAGAAAGCTTCGATCTCGGACGAACACGCCAACTATTCACCCTCAGAGTGGACATTACCCGGTTAGCGGTGGAATCCGTATGGTTAGAAGCGGAAATTAAGGGAGGAAAAGGCTATTTTCGTAATAGCGACACGGCGCGACGGCTGCGCGAGGTCGCCTTTTTACCAGTGTTAACTCCGAGCCTGATTCAACTAGAAAGAGAGTTACAACGTCAGTCCTCTACCGATAAAATTCTCACTGGCGAACTTGATCGAGCGGGGGTGAGGGAATGAGCGTCGCCACTGATTACCCCGTCCTCACCCTCAAAAATCTCCACAAACGCTATAAAACCCGCCATGGCTACCGTACCGTTTTTGAGGATATTAACCTACAGGTGCGCTCCGGTGAGGTGGTTTGTTTGCTCGGGGCCAGTGGTTGCGGTAAATCTACCCTCCTTGCTACCGCCGCTGGTTTGCAAAGTGCCGATGGCGGAGAAATACAATTGCACTCACGACCCCTACAAGCACCAGACATCCGCAGCTCGATCGTCTTTCAATCCCCCGCCCTTTTACCTTGGTTAACCGTTTGGCAAAACGTGGCTTTTGGTTTGAAATTAAAGCGGATGCCCCGCCTCGATCATCAGCAATTACGCGAAAGGGTTCACACCGCCGTTAAAAGCGTCAAACTAGATGGCTTCGAGCGTGCCTATCCTCATCAACTATCCGGCGGTATGGCTCAGAGAGTTTCTCTAGCCCGCGTCCTCGCCCGCCGCCCCTCTCTCCTCCTCCTGGATGAGCCGTTTAGCGCCCTCGACGCGATCACCCGTTTCGAGATGCAAAAACTCCTCCTAGAAGTCATAGCTCTCTATAACAGCACGGTTCTCCTCGTTACCCACGACATCGATGAGGCCCTGTTAGTGGCCGATCGAGTTCTTCTCATGGGCCGTCATCCGGTGGGCATCCGCCGAGAATGGACCATCTCGATGCCGAAACCCCGTTTCGAGTCAGCCAAGCTTTTGAGTGATCTACGCCAGTCAATTTTTCAAGAATTAGCCCTTGTCATGACACTGTAAATCCATGAACCTACACGATAATTGTGCTTGTTGCGGCATGAGCCGTCGAGATTTTCTGAAACTTTCGGCACTGTTTACCAGTTCCTTCGGGGCAGCGATCGCCGCCGATAATTGGAATCTCCCCGTTAACGCCAATGCCAAAGATCAGCCTGTGAAAATCGGTTATCTACCGATTACGGATGCCGCCCCCCTATTGGTAGCCCACTCGCGAAAACTTTATCAAGCGGAAGGTTTAACTACAGAACAACCGCGCCTATTCCGTTCTTGGGCGCAGATTGTTGAAGCCTTTCTCGCTCGGCAGGTGAACGTTATTCATGTTCTTTTTCCCACCTCGATCTGGATTCGTTACGGGCGCAATTTCCCCGCTAAAATCGTCGCTTGGAACCATACCAATGGCTCAGCCCTCACCGTCCTTCCCGATATTGAAAATCCCAGGGAATTGGGAGGTAAAACGATCGCGGTTCCTTTCTGGTATTCAATTCATAATTTGGTCTTGCAACAACTCTTACAACGTAACGGGCTGAAAATAGTTCGCAAAGCCAAGGACGCGCCGATCGCTTCTAACGAGGTTAATCTAGTGGTTCTCCCGCCCCCGGATATGGTATCAGCCCTCGCCAATAAGAGCATCGGTGGTTATATCGTTGCTGAACCTTTCAACGCGGCGGCGGAAAATCTAAAAACCGGTAGGGTTCTCCGTTTCACTGGCGATGTCTGGAAGAATCACGCCTGTTGCGTCGTCTTTGTTCACGAGGAGGATATTAGGCAACGGAAACAATGGACGCAGAAGGTGGTAAACGCCCTCGTTAAAGCCCAACTCTGGTCCCGGGGCAATCGCTCCGAAGTGGCCCGGATTCTCTCTAAAGATGGTGGAAAATATACGCCTCACCCGCTGCCAGTATTGCAACGGGCGCTTAATTACTATGATCGCAATTTCTATAAAAAAGACGGGGCGATCGAGAATCCAGACTGGCAGGTCAACCGGATCGATTTCCAGCCCTATCCTTTCCCTTCCTATACCGAGGAACTGGTACGCTTACTCAAAACCACTCAGGTGGAAGGAAATACGGATTTTCTCCAAAAACTGCAACCCCGACAGGTGGCCCGGGATCTCGTGGATGACTCTTTTGTCCGTAATGCCTTGCAACAGGTGGGCGGACCGAAAGCTTTCGGCTTACCGAATAATCTCTCCCGCATCGAGACGATCAAATTTTAAAGGTCTGAACCTATGAAGTCACAATCTTTGACCTCCCCGCCAAGAGCTTTACTACCCTTATGGGGTATCGGTTTTGGATTATTGCTCTGGTGGCTATTTACCAGTCCTCTATGGCACTCAAACCCGATTTTAAATGATTTTTCCCCTGAGCGATCGTTTGTCGCTTTATTACAGCTTTTTGTTGGGGGGGAGATTATGCCCCATATCCTCACCAGTTGCCGCCGGGTTATTGTGGGCTTGGTTCTCGCTAGTGCCATCGGTGTGCCGTTGGGGGTATTAATCGGGTTGTATCGCTCCCTTGAATCGGCTTTGTCGGCCCTATTTCTGAACTTCCCCCATACATATATACCATAATAGCCCAAAACCCTTATCCATCAATGGATGTACCCCCTTAACTTTTCTTAATGTACCCATGTAATTTGTAACATTTCTTAATGGACAA
>NZ_JADBUE010000138.1:0-11252 GCF_020245805.1 Microcystis sp. M179S2
GGCGTTTTTATTTATTCGATTGAAAAAACCGATGACAATCATTACTAAAGCTGATAAGAATGTGGGGTGTGGGGTGTGGGGTGTGGGGTGTGGGGTGTGGGGAGAATAAATAAAATAATCTCCTATCTCCTGACTCCTAACTCCTGAATACTGACTCCTAACTCCTGAATACTGACTCCTAACTCCTGACTCACCGTTCGCTCATTTCTCGAACCGAAAATTTGATGAATTGTCTCAAATGCAGTCTAGCAAACGCATTGAGCGTTCTACTCGAATATTTATTAGTACAAAAAGACCATTTGGAAGTTAACGAATTGATCAGGGTTTGAGCGAGTCAATTGGCGATCGCATTTTCGGTACTTTTCTGCTTACCTTATTCGCTAAAAAGCATACAGGATAAAGGTTAAAGCAATTTTAAAACCCTTCCCTTAAAAAATTAAGCGAACAATGAGTCCTGAATACTGACTCGGAGACTTCTGACTCCTAACCCAATGGTAGATGTTGGATTTTTGCGGGAGTTCTATTTTCCGACAAAGATAACCAAAAATTATTTATTGACTGCAAAAACTTGAGAATATTTAAATTAACATTCCGCAATATTTATAAATTCTTAAGAATTAATTGAGAAAGATTGTTATTTAACAACGATGTTATGCTGGTTACAGCGATTTGATAAAATTTCATAGTGGGTTATTCTGTGCTTTTTTGGCCAGCAATAGTTAAAACCCTTGCCACACCTAGAAGGTAATCCTAATTAAGACGGGTAAATTAGTCAATTTCACCCACAACGATGATCTTTTTTTTATGTAGTTTTATTGCAAAAAAAAAGTTTTTTTGACAAAAAGCACAAAGTATGATATTTGCCCAAGGTATTTCTGGTGGCGAGTAATTATTGTAGAGGGGGGAGATGGGAGAATAAATAAAAGCAATCTCCTGACGACCGAATACTGATAACTGATAACTGACTCCTGATAACTGATAACTGATGAAAAGATTAGCTTGGTTCGATCGCTTAGTGTTAGCGAGTATTTTGGCTTTAATTGCCGCGATATCGTCGATTTTGATCCAGGGAAATCAAGTCCCGACCCGAGGGGAGAATTTTAGCTGGCAAGGGCGAAAAATCGGCGTTAGGGACAATTATTTTACTTTAAGTTTTAATCGACCGATTGACCGTTCCGATATAGAAACCAGCGTGGTGATCGATCCTCCCTTGCCGGGTAAAATTAGCTGGTCTGGCGATCGCTTGACCTATACCTTGACGGAATTGCCCATCTACGGCAAAAAATATCAAGTAAAGTTACCCATTGCTCAAGGTGAGGACTTGATCGGCGAATTTTACAGCCACGATCGAGCTTTTGCCTATATTGGAGTCAACCAAGAGGAAAGAGGCCGTTTAATCGTCTGTAATATCATTCAGGGGGCAAATAAGGTCACAGAACTGAAAAAAACCATCCTTACCCCTGGGGATCTGGTGGTCACGGATTTTCAAATCTATCCGAGGGGGGATAGAATTTTATTCTCGGCCTTCGATCGCTCTGACTTAGGACGAGATACCCCAAAACAGCAACTTTACACAATTACCACGGGTTTAAATCATGACGAAAATAGTCAAAATTTGCCTAGTGGTCGTATAGAAAGGTTTTTAGATGCGAAAACTTATCAAAATCTGCGCTTTGATCTCTCAGATAACGGCAAAACCCTAATCGTGCAGAGAATTAATCATGGGAATCCGGGGGATGCCAGTTTATGGGTAATCAGCGATGATGGACAATCGCGACCGTTAGGAATACAAGCGGATAATTTTTTACTATCTCCCGACGGTAAAAAAGCGGTTGTCAGTCAAACGGGAGGGGTAGCGGTGATTCCTTTGGATGTCCAAAAGGGAAAACCGCAATTTTTGCCCACCTACGAGAAAATACTCGCTTTTTCCCGGGATGGTCGCCAAAAACTAATGGTAAAATCAGAACCAGATAATCAGCGATCGCTATTTCTGCTCGACGATCAAGGAGAGTCAAGACTACTATTAAGAACAGCTAATCCGATTATTAGCTGTGAATTTGAACCGCGACAGGAAAAAACCCTTTACTGTCTGAAAAGCGATCTGGTTATGGGCAGCGATGGCAAGGTGAAAGAAGAACCATTTTTAGCGATTATTGAGCTAAAAACGGGTAAAATGATGCCCCTGCTGGCCTTACCTAATTATCGTGACGTGCAGATGAGTATGTCTCCCGATGGCGTGGCCTTATTATTTGATCAGTTAGCAACCACACCCTTTGGAGTCAGAAATGATTTAGTCACCGGGGAGGGGTCGAGCATTGCCGATGGTCGTCTCTGGTTATTACCACTTCCTGATCAGTTCAGTCCCAATAGCACCCCGAAAATTTTACCTCAAGAACTCAACGCCGGTTTTAAACCCCGTTGGCTGCCCTAATAGAGCAGAATTGAGGAGTTAGGAGTCAGTCCCGATGAAAAAATTTTCACCCCCACAGATGAAAGAGGTTTCCTTCCCCACACCCCACACCCCACACCCTACACCCTCTTTCAAGTCAGGAGACAGGAGAGAAATCGTTACCTAATCAGGTGACTCGGAGAATACTGACTCCCGAAAACGAAAACCTCATACCTCACCATTAAGATAACTGCTATATGCTACTTCAGCGATTTGCTTTTTTATTGCGTCCTAGTGGCGATATCGAGATCGAGCGGGGGATTCGGACTTTATTGGCGCTCGCGGTACCGATTATTATCGGTGATATTTTAGATCAGTCAGAATTGGGGTTAATGGTCGGTTTAGCGGCTCAAATCTTGATTTTAGCCGATGTGGGGGGACTTTACTGCCTGAGAGCGAAAACCCTGGTCGCTACGACCATTGGGATGGCTCTAGCTTTGATTATCGGCACATTAGCCAGTGCTTGGTTAGGATTGGCCGTAGTGATAGTTTTTTGCGGGTTGTTTCTAGCGGGTTATTTGACAGTTTACGGGGAAAATGGGGCGTTAGCTGGGGTAGTAATTAGTTTATTGCTGCTTTTTGCTGTTTCTTTGCCATCGGGAGATATTGTCGTCGCTTTACAACGGGCCGGAATCGCTGTGTTGGGAGGGGGATGGACAATTTTTTTAGCCCTGTTTATCTGGCCTTTTCGCCCTAATCAGCCTTTACGTCAGGTAACGGCGGAAAATTTTCAGGGTATCGCCACCTATCTCCGCTCTTTGCCCTTACACTCTCGTTCTAATGCTAATGAGGAGCCATATTTTGACAAAATCCGCCAGCTGTTGCTACGTTCGAGGAAAACTGTCACCTTGACGCGTCGGGGACGTTGGGGAAAAAGTGAGCTGCGGGAATTGTTAATCGTCTTGATTGAAGATAGCGATCGCATTAATACCAGCTTAATTGCGCTGCGAGAATTGCTTCATCTTCATCCCTTGCCACAACTGACCACGGTGGGTATTTTATTAGAAGATATTCTCGTGCAAGTGGCGGAAATTAGCGAAGATATTGCCTGGTTAATTTTGGGTAGAAATAAACAACTGGATTGTGAGCGCTTGCAGCTATTACTCAAGGCGATCGAGCAACAAAAAAACCTGCAAGCTAAAGTTTTAGAAAATGCCCAGGATGATTATAGCAGTTATGTGGCAATTTCGCAATTAAATAATCGTTTAAAAAAATTATTTAAACAGCTAAAAATAGCCAGTGAAACAGCGCAACATTTGCGGCAAAGCGAGAACTTTTCCGATAAAAAAAATCCCTGGCAGCGGAACTTTGAAGGGATAGAAAAAGAGTACAGTCAAGAAAAAGCTTGGTGGGAACCATTAAGAGCTAATTTTAATCTAGAATCGCCCCTATTTCGCCATGGTTTACGCTTGGGTTTGGGAAGTGCGCTAGGAGTCTTGATTTACCATAAGCTAGGAATTACCCATAGTTTTTGGATTGGTTTAACCTTAGTTATTGTGTTAAAACCAGATTTTAGCTTGACTTTTCAACGCTTTTTTAATCGGGTGTTTGGCACGATTTTAGGCTCGTTTTTTGTTTTGGCACTGTTGCCAATTATAGATAATCCGATCTGGTTAGAAATTATTGGAGTGATTTCTATAGCGATCGCTTTAGCCTTGGTGCGATTTCACTATAGTTTGGCCGTATTTTTTATCACAATTTTTGCTTTAATCATCAGTCGTCTGGATGCCAGCAATGACGGTATTAATTTAGAGTATATCAGAATAGTTTATACTTTAATCGGTAGTGCTTTAGCCTTTGCACTTTCCTTCGGTTTTTTACGGTTTAATGAAGATGAACGTTTTTCCCTCGCTGCCATTAAAGCATTAGAAGCTAATCAAATATATTTTCAGTCAGTTATGGCAGTTTATTTAGGAGAATCATCCTATCAAACTGCAATTTTATCTTCCCATCGCAATAAAGCTCGACGAGCAAATACAACTATGCAAACGGCCCTACAAAGATTAATTGATGATCCTAGCACACCCTTTCCACAAATGGAACCGGCAATCACTTTAAGTAATTATATTCCTCGTTTTGGTCGCGGGGTGACAGTTTTATTGACGGAATTGGAACAATATCGCGGTAGTCCTCCCCATCCTAATCTCAGTCTGTTCACGCAACAAATAACCCAAGCTTTGACGCAATTAACCCAAGCTTTGCAAACAAATAATCCTCCTTCTCCCTTACCTCCCCTCGAAGATACTTTAGAAAATATCCTCGATCATTTGCAAGAATTGCGAGAGGAAAGGTTAGTAGAAATTGGCAATCAACAAGAGGGAACTAATCTCCATAAATATTTAGGGGATTATAATATTGTCACCACGGAACTTGTGGAATTATCCAGTCGTGTTGGGGTAATGAACACAGCAATCGATCGTTTTATTAGAAGTTAAAATTTAGTTATAACAACAGAATTTAGTAGTCAGGAGGAAAATCGATTAACTTCGATAATTTCCGTATATTCAAAATTATTAGGACTGCGTTTCACTAGAGAATAATCAACACCATGAAGATTAATTAAATCCTCTTGACAATCTGCTTTCGGAGAATTATAAACTAACACATATTCTTTACCAATATAGGGAGAAATCTCGGTTTCTACTTCTCCTCTCCATTGAGTTTTTGTCACTAAAACAACTAACTGATTGGCTAATTTAGGAATAGCGATCGCAACTTGCCGACGATAGATATGATCAAGACTACCAAAAGGGGAATCCATCACCAGAGGAAAAGTGCTGCTATCAATTCCCATCAAAGTATTTTTCTGACTCCATTCTCGCACTCGATCGATAATTCCCCCGATAAAAGATAAACTGAGAATCTGATTTTCTCCGGTGGAAGCTGCCACGGGAATGGCGAATCCTGTGGTATTTTCTAATAATCTTACCTCGTAATCGGGACTAATACGGGGAATATAGGGAGTAAAAGAAATTGAGTTAAAGATTTCCTGTACCCGTTTTTCTAAGGACAAACGAAACTGATTTTCTAATCTCTGTCTTACCTCACTAATGCGATTAATTGCCTCTTGAGTCGCTAAACTAC
This sequence comes from Microcystis sp. M179S2, assembly GCF_020245805.1. Classification (NCBI taxonomy): domain Bacteria; kingdom Bacillati; phylum Cyanobacteriota; class Cyanophyceae; order Chroococcales; family Microcystaceae; genus Microcystis; species Microcystis sp. M179S2. The sequence goes on from NZ_JADBUE010000138.1 coordinate 5,534, forward strand.
GTCGTTGTCCTAAATTAGATTTTTCCTCTTTTTGTTGCTGTTTTTGTACCTGTTTTTGCAGGGATTCTAACTCTTTCTCATAGATATCTAGTTGATTTTTATTGCTGCCCTGTTCCAAGCGTAAATCTTTTAGGGAATCCTCGATCGCATCTAAGCGAGATTGCAGATTTTTAATATCTTCATCGGGATAATGGCGAAATTTATCCCGCACTTCATCTAATTCTGATTCTACTAAAGATAATTCTAAGCGCCACTGGTGAATATTAGCTTGATAATTATCCACTTCTTGCCAAAAATCTAACACCCGCTTATCTATTTCTTTGACTGTGGAAGATAAGCGAATGGCCGCTTCTTCCACATCGGCCATTCCTGCTTTATTCATCCAGTCTTGTACCTGTAAATAAGCTTGGCTATTCTCCTGTAATTCCTGGCCACAAATACATTTTTTCCGCTCTAATAATTGTTGGACAAATTGCTGTTTGATACCACTGGGTAATTCCCCTTGTTGTCGTAGGCGATCGATTAATTGCTGAAAATTTTGATTAATTTCTTTTAAAAAGACTTGATAAGCTTGCTGGGAAATTAATTTCTTTAACTTATCCTTAGTTCTGACTAAATCTTGCCGCAGATTTCTTTCCTGTTGTTCTAATTTTTCTTTTAACTGTTTTAATTCCTCGGCACCACTTAACTCTAATAAGCGATTAGTCACGGCTTTTTTTAATTCTTCTTGCTGGGATAACTGGCTAATAATATCCTGCTGACGCTGTTTTAATTTCTCGAAATCCTGCTCGATTTTACTTTCCTGTTTCAATAACTTTTTTAAATCCGATTCTCCTAAATCTTTAAGCTCATCTTGTAAAGATTTTTTGGCTTTTTTTAAATGCTCGATCGCTCGATCTAATACTTTAACTCCCAATAATTCTTTTGTATCCTCGGCGATTTTACCTTGGCTACTACTGCGAAATTGATGATCGATATATTCCCCATCAAAAAAGAAATAACGGTGTAAACTTTCGGGTAAAATTTGATTAATAATATCCTCTGGTGGTTGATTGGGTGTGTACCAATTGCCATCATCACCAGCGTAGAGCATATATAAACTATTTGAACCGTATTTAATTTTACTATTTACATCTTGATAGGCGAAAAATTTTCGTTTTACCTGATAGCGTTTATTTTCATGTTCAAAGTTTACTTCTGCGGAACATTCTAGGGAGGTTCCCGTGCTTACCTCGGTAATTGCCCGTTTATTAACTAATAACTCTGGTTCGGCAAAAGCTGCCGTAAATTTTTCATAAAGCACCCAGGTACAAGCATTTAAAATTGTTGTTTTTCCTGCCCCATTATTGCCATAAATTACCGTTGTATTGCGAGAAGTCGCTGCTAAATGTATCTCAGGAGTCTTACCATAAAATTGTCGAAAATTACATAACTTTATTGATAGTAGTTTCATATTTATATAGAGGGGATGATGGGGAAGTTTTTTTAGTGAACAGTAAACAGTGAACTGATAACTGATAACTGATCACTAATTATTGGATTACTTCTTTAATAATCGTTAAAACATCATCATTGATATTGCGAGGATTGCGCTGGTATAACTTATCTCTTTCCAATTTTAAAACTCGATCGATGATTTTTCGCACATCTTCGGGAGCGTTTAAAATCGGTTCTTGGATATTTTGGAGATTATTATCAGGATTAATCATAGGGCAGATTTTTTAATATTTACAGCCGCTGCATCTCAAACAAAATCCTTGCCGGGGTACGTTAATCTATTGCTAACGCACCCTCACCCTAGATTGTTTCTCTAAACGAAACTTAAATAGGGTAACTTTTGCGCGGTAGATTGAATCAGATCGAGATTTTGTAAAAGCTGTCCGCAGGTATCCCAACCCCCTTCTATTAACATCTGTCGGGAACCTTCATTCATAGAGACGGTAGCGACAAAATCCCCCCATTCCACCGTCATAGTTGTCAAGGAAAGATCGAGGGGAATTTCGGGATTAGCTGCAATTAAATCCTGTAAATGGGCGATAGTTTTAGCCTCAGCAGTGACACAGGGAACCCCATTAGCGATACAATTGCCAAAAAATATTTCGGCGAAACTTTCCCCGATAATTGCTTGAATTCCCCAACGTAAAATCGCTTGCGGTGCGTGTTCCCGAGAAGAGCCACAACCAAAATTACCATTGACTACCAAAATTTTCGCCCCTTGGTACTGGGGTAGATCGAAAGGATGACTCCCCTGTAAAGCGGCTCGATCATCGGCGAACACTTGTTCTCCTAAACCTTCAAAGGTGATACAACGCAAAAAACGAGCCGGAATAATGCGATCGGTGTCAATATCGTTGCCTCGCAAGGGTAAAGCTCGTCCGGAGATGGTTTTAACTTGACTCATGATCTTTTTCTAACTTTTACTAGCAGTGACAAAAAAAGTGGTTGCATCTTGCCATACTCCCTGATCGGTGGCATTTTTCTCGATTTCTCGGCGATAATTGTTCACTAGAGTCGCAATTTCGCCAGCCGATAGGCGACCGAACCGCCTTTTTTTAACCATTGATACCATTTTGCCAGCACTTGCGGGATATCGGGGAAAAGTGCAATCGCCAGAGAACAGGTAATCAGATCGAAACTAGACTCGGCAAAGTCAATAGCAGCTATATCGGCGTTAATTAGGTCAATATTCTCGATATTTAATTCTTCTAGCTTTTTTTCGGCTCTGGCAATCATTTCCGGCGTGAAATCAACCCCGATGACACTTTTCACTTTTGGGGCAATTGCGACCGCTATAAATCCCGTTCCCGTTGCCACGTCTAGCACAGATTGGCTTTTTTGTAAATAGAGATAATTGACTAATTTAAGGGCGCAAGCTTCAGTAAAATCGTTATCGTAATCGTGACGACGGGCATAAAAATCAATCACTTGACGCTGATAATCGTTGCTCATCTTCTCTATTGCCCAATTATCGACAAAGACTGACCCAATTGACTTAAATTAAGAGCATGGCCGCCGGTAACTAGATAAACCGCGTCTGCTATTGTGCCAATTCTACGACAGAGATCGCCTAAACGATCGCGAAACAGACGACCGAGGGGATAAGCGGGAACCACACCCCAACCGGTTTCTTCCGCCACCAGAATAACATCAACCGCCGCGTTTTTGAGGGAATACAAGAATCGATCGCTGATTTCTAACCATTCAGCTGCCGACATTTCTAAACAATTGGCTACCCAAGTACCGAGGGAATCAATTAACAAACAGTGAGTAAATGGGCTATTATCAATAGTTTCGCTTAATTGTCGGGGAATTTCTCGGGTTTGCCATTGGGGGGAACGTCGCTGCCGGTGTCTTTCAATGCGATCGCACCATTCTTGATCTTTTTCATCCACCGAGGAGGTGGCGATATAAATAACGGGTTTTTGGCTGATTTTGGCTAAATATTCGGCCCATTCACTTTTCCCAGAACGGGCAGCCCCTGTAACTAGGATAATTTTTTCATCCACGATCGAGATTTTGGCAAATAACTACAGTATATACGGGAGAAAACTGTCCTATTCTCGATCATCAAAACGGTGAATATCATCATCTCCTAAATATTCGCCATTTTGCACCTCGATCATCACCAAAGGAATAGAACCGGGGTTTTCCACCCGATGACGGGTATTCATGGGAACATAGGTAGATTCTTTTTGTTTGAGGAGAGTTTCTTTTTCATCACAGAGTACCCGCGCTGTACCGGAGACGACAATCCAGTGTTCACTGCGATGGTAGTGCATTTGGGTACTCATGTGATGGCCGGGTTTAATGACAATGCGATTGATGCGATACCGGGGACCTTCCTCCAATACCGTCACTGTTCCCCAGGGGGGAGTCCGCGTCATTTCTAGGTCTTGGGGAGAAGGGGAGGGAGCATTAATTAAGTCATCCATGGCAGTGGTCTCCAAACTTGATTAACATTCTAGTGGACAATCTCTGGTTTGCAGCTATTAGCTAAAGGTGTGTGGGGTGTGGGGTGTGGGGTGTGGGGTAATGGGGTGATGGGGAGAATAAATAAAATAATCTATTGAATCCTGTCTCGGAGTCTCCTGTCTCGGAGTCTCCTGATCACTGATTCAAGAGGGCAATTGTTTAAAATCAAAATTTGTGTCTTTTCCCTTGACAGATGGCTCGGTTTGTGCTAGGCGATTAGCCATTTGTACCAGATCCACCCCGGTAGCTTGACGCAATTGTTCAGCAAAGGCAGTCATTTTCGGGACAAGATTACCATCACCTCCGTCCACTACCGTCACCGTTTGCACCTGCACTTCTGGGACACTAGCGACCATTAATTTCAGCAATAACTCCAATTTTTGGTATAAAAAGATGTTTTTAGCGTTATTTCCCGCTCCTTGCCAAGAAGCCGCTAATTTTTTGGTTCCTTCCGCTTGCGCTTTCCCCTGTTCGATAATTTTGGCCGCTTCCCCCCGGGCTTTTGCGATCGCTTGTTGACATTCCGCTGCCGCAGGGGCGATCACATCTGCTTGTAATTGCTGTTTAACCTGCTTAATTCGGGCAGTTTGTACCGCCACTTCGGCCTGTACTTTAGCTAAATCGGACATAACCACCGATTCTACCTCAGCAATCATGGCGCTGCGCTTAGTTTGAGTGTCGCGCACCCGTTTTTCTGCGTCAGCTTTGGCTATCTCTAAATCTTTTTGGATACGACGCAAAGCGGTTAGGCGTAGATTCTCGGAATCCTTGATAATCGATGTTTTTCGGGCTTTTGCTTCTGCTATCCGGGCATCTCTCTGTAATTCGGCTTTTTGCTTCCGTCCGATCGAATCGAGATAACGCACCTCATCGGAAATATTCTGGATCTGCAAACTATCCAAAACTAAACCCAATTTTTCCAGATCCTGTTCCGCTTCTTCTAGGAGACTTTTAGCGAAAGCAATCTGATCGGAGTTCGCTTGTTCTGGGGTTAAATTCGCCAAGACACCGCGCAAATTGCCCTCGAGGGTTTCTTTAGCCAATTGTTCAATTTCCTTGCGTTTCTTGCCCAATAAACGCTCGATCGCATTATAAATAATCGGTTCTTCCCCAGCAATTTTAATATTCGCCACCCCGGTGACGATCAACGGCACACCGCCCTTAGAATAGGCATTAACCACCTTGAGATCGATGATCATGTTGGTCAGGTCCATTCGATACACTTGTTCTAGCATAGGTAAACGAATACTGCTGCCCCCTTTTACCAAACGATAACCGATGGTTTTGCCCGTGGCCGTGGGACGACGACTACCAGCAAAAATTAAGACTTCGCTCGGTTGACAGATATGGTAATAGTTACGGATGACTAATAAACCCGCACCTGTCCCTAAACCGAAAACTCCCAGTAAAACAGCGATAAATTCCATAGATTTTATTACGGTCGATGCTCGGATCAAATTAACTAAATTGTATCCATCAATTTCCAACTTTGACAGACGTTGAAGTCCAGTAGGGTGGGCTACATATAAAATTATCAATAGTAATGATAGAGTAAAATCCTCTAGTTTTATGTTGACTTCAATCAAATTGCTTCTAAAATGTACACTTGACATCCTCGCCGCCGTAAAACGGACGGCGATTCCCAAACCTGACGATTTAGGTTTCTGCTTCTTTCCCTTGCGGGGTTCCGCACCTGCCTTAACAGATTTACTCTGTTCTGGTCTTATGGTCGCTCTACAGACTGACA
>NZ_JADBUE010000139.1:0-15218 GCF_020245805.1 Microcystis sp. M179S2
CACGGATTTCCCATTGTGAATATAGTATCCTGTCAAGTCGCCTTTGTCAAGAGAAAATTTAACAACATCCAGACAAACGTTATTGTAGGGGTAATTCATGAATTACCCCTACACCTATTACCTAGTCCAGTAACCCACCACCATCGACAGTGGTTGGAATGATGAACTATGACTAGGAACCTAGTTAAGAGTGGATTAGAGATGAAGATTGATTGATTGAACCAATCATAGTTAAGACCGTTGGAAAAGAGGGTCTGTAGGCGCACGGATTTCCCATTGTGAATATAGTATAATGTCAAGTCGCCTTTGTCAAGAGAAAATTTGACAACATCCAGATTTAGTAAAACGTAGTTAGACGGCCAAAATTTCCGCTTTAACTTCAAGCTAACAATCCGTCGTAACGCACCACCATCGACTGTGGTTGATGTAATCATCTGATGGACTGTGATTAGGAACCTAGTTAAGAGTGGATTAGAGATGAAGATTGATTGAATGAAAGAATCCTAGTCAATCACATAATCACATCAATCATAGTTAAGACCGTTGGAAAAGAGGGTTCGTAGGCGCATGGATTTTCCATTATGTACATATTATCATGTCAAGTCGCCTTTGTCAAGAGAAAATTTGACAAAATCCAGATTTAGTAAAATGTAGTTAGACGGCAAAAATCTCTGCTTTGACTTGAAGCTAACAATCCGTCGTAACGCACCACCTATCATTGACTTGAGGCAAAGTATTCGGGGGATAACCTATCGCTGAAACCGTAGATTTCCTATCTGAATGCTGCGCCCCTACTTTTTCAGCATACCCTAATTAATCGGGCAATTTATACTGTTCCACAATCTTTTTAGCATATTCAGGAACATGAGCCGCTAATTTTTCAGGATAATTACGTTTAACATAAAGGTAATTACGGGTAAAGTGAGAATCGATGGAAAAGCGAGCATATTCTAAACCTTTAGGCCCGATTTTTTCAATTACTACTCCCATCATTTTTGCCGCCCACATAGGTAAAGTTACACCTTTATCGTAGGCGGGAATGCTATTTTGTACCGCCTGTTTTCTATCACCACTAGACATAACATCTTGGGTATCTAATTGGTCTTTAACTAACTCTAACATTTCCTTGCCCGTATCATTACGAACGACAATCCATTGCCAGCCAAAAGGTGCGCCCATATAGCCCACAACTAAATCGGCAAGGGAGTTAACATAATCAAAACAAGTCATACAGGAAGGGGCAAAAACATCCTTTAATTTATTAGTCTTTAAGCCAAAAAAGGGAACCATTTCCATCGAGCCGTCTTCGTGTTTAAAGTGTACCCGAAAATCCTGCATAAATTCGTAATGAACCACAGTTTCTGGGGAACGACTGGTAGTTTCTAGAAACTTTTGCAGTCCTGAGCGGGTGACATTATCGACGCAGGGAGTTCCTAAGACATATAATTTTTCTAAGCCTAATTTTTTTTCTACTGCTCTTAGGGCTTGAATTTGACAACCAACTCCGATAACTAATAACCGTTTCATGCCCGATTTTTCAATTTCTTCTAGGACTGATAAATTGGGAGAAAGAGTCGGTTTATTAACTTTAGCGGCGAGAATTTCTTCAGTGGTACGGGCGAGAATCGGTTGCGGTTGAAAGCGATCCTCGGCGGTATTCTGCACACAAACCACCCCTTCTACTAAACCACGATTGAGCATTTCACAGGCAATTGTACTGACAATTCCTGTCCATTGCGCCCCGGGAATAGCTTGTTTTTTCTTGGCAGCCATCATCTCTTGATGAACACCAAAATAGAGATCATTTTCCTGATTTAAGTCGCGACTTTTGCCGTGTGCTGCTGCTTCTAAATCGGCGATTTGTTGATTGAGAAAAGCACAAGCTTCTTTAACATAGTGAATGTAATAAGTGTCACAAAGTCCGCACTCGCTACACAATTCTTTGGCAGGACGACGACTATTGGGCTTGAGGGCTTTGGCTTTTAGGTGTGGCGCAAGCGAGTTCATAATCTTAAAAGGCAACTAGGTCAAGGGTTTTTTTCTATCGATCGTTTACCTTACCGCATTCCATCACTTTGTTACCAATCTTTTTAAAGAAATGTAACGATTACCCGGAATAGGATCAGAGCAAAGCTTCTAAGGTGGCGACGACGGAAGCCGCTAAAGCTTCTAAATCATAACCACCTTCTAAGCCGAAAAGCAGCGGTTTATTGAGAGTTAAGAGGTATTTGGTTAAAATTCCATAATCCTGTGGGTGTAAACAAATTCCCGCCAGAGGATCCGCTTGATTGGCATCATATCCAGCACTAACAATCACTAAATCCGGTTGAAAATTTTTCAGAAAAGGTATGACTTGCCCCTCAAAATGTTCTTGATAATCTTTAATCGTACTTCCCGCCGATAAGGGAATATTCAAAACATTATTAAACTCACCTTTTTCTCTCGCTTCTCCCGTGCCGGGATAGAAGGGGAATTGATGGAGGGAACAATAGGCAATCTGGGGATGATTTTCGACTATATCCTGGGTGCCATTGCCGTGATGCACGTCCCAATCAAGAATCGCTACTTTTTGCACTCTTTTGTTTTCTAAAGCATAATAAGCCGCAATAGCAGCATTAGAAAACAGACAGAAACCCATGCCATAATTAGAAGTGGCATGATGTCCGGGAGGACGGGCTAAAATAAAGGCAGGATCGCCGGTGGATAAGACTCGATCGACTCCATCTAACCAGCCACTAACCGCTAGTAACGCCACATCGTAACTACGGGCAGAAACGGGAGTATCTGCATCCAATCTTCCCCCACCCTGTTGACAAATTCGCCGCAATATATCAACATAATCTTGATTATGAACTTGTTTAATCAAAGGGATTACTTCGTCGCGAATTTCGATCGGTGTGGGTAAATGCCATGTTAATTTTGACTGCCATTCTGTTTGTTTTAAAGCTCCGACAATTGCCGTTAAACGCGCCGCTTTTTCGGGATGGTAAATACCTGTATCGTGATCGAGAAATTCATCGGAATAGATAATCGAGATCATAATCAAATTACTGCTTAACTCGTTGATTTTTGAGCAACCCAATGGTTTTAATCTACCAGAAAAGCAGCGGCTTGAGGAGCTATAGTGAAAAAACTTTACTGATTGGGTCACTTTTACCTGATGATGCAATTATCTTTCCCCAAGGTGACAGGAGGCAAAAATGCTGACAAATTTTCGGAAATTTCAACTAGAAGTTAATGGCATTACTATCAATGGTATCAAAGGTGGGCGCGGTTTTCCGCTGCTTTTGCTCCATGGTTATCCCCAAACCCATCAAATGTGGCATAAAATCGTCCCCCGATTAGCGGCCAATTTTACGGTGATCGCCACGGATCTGCGGGGCTACGGGGATAGCGATAAACCCTTACCCCTAGAGGATTCTAGCAATTACTGCAAGCGGGTGATGGCCCTCGATCAGGTGTTGCTGATGGAAAAATTTGGTTATCAGGAGTTTTATCTAATCGGCCACGATCGAGGGGCGCGAGTTTCCCACCGTCTCGCCCTTGATTTTCCCGAAAAGGTCAAAAAAATCGTTTTACTCGATATAGCACCAACGATGGCGATGTACGAGGCGACTGATAAAACTTTTGCCACTGCCTACTATCATTGGTTTTTCTTGATTCAGCCTTCCCCTTTTCCCGAAACCCTGATCGCCGCTAATCCCGATTATTATCTGCAACATTGCTTGCAAAGTTGGGGTCGAGATTTTAGCGCTTTTACAGAGGAAGCTTTGGGGGAATATCGGCGTTGTTTTCGAGATTTAAGCACGATAACCGCCACCTGTGCCGATTATCGGGCCGCCGCTACCATCGATTTAGAGCATGATCGTCAGGATTTAGACCGGAAAATTTCCTCTCCCCTCTTGGTTCTTTGGGGAAAAAAAGGTTTCATTGCACGTCAATACGATGTGATCGCTCTTTGGCAGCAGCGAGCTAATCAAGTCACCGGACAGGCGATCGCCAGCGGTCATTTTTTACCAGAAGAAGCACCAAAAGAGACGGGACAGGCGATCGAAGATTTTCTTCGCTAAGTAAAGAGATTGACGGCAGAATTCTCTGAGTTAGGAGTCAGATTTTTCAATCAATTACTGGTCAAATATTATTATGCAAATGCTAAAATATTCCCTGATTGTCCCCATCTATAACGAGGAAGAAACTATTGACGAACTGTATCGCCGGGTGAGTGCCATCATGAATAATTTAGATGGGGCGGTAGAATTAATCCTAGTAAATGATGGTAGTAAAGATAGTTCCTTAAAACTGCTGCGAGAACTGCACAAAGCTGATTCACGAGTATGTTATATCAGTTTCGCCCGCAATTTTGGTCATCAAGCGGCGGTAACTGCTGGACTTAATTTTTGCCGAGGACAAGTAATTATTGTTTTGGATGCCGACCTGCAAGATCCGCCCGAATTAATTCCCCAAATGATTGAAAAATGGCAAGAGGGGTATCAAGTAGTTTATGCCCAAAGAACCAAAAGAAAACAAGAAAGTTGGTTTAAAAAACTGACGGCCTATCTCTTTTATCGTTTGCTTAAAAGACTAGCCGATGTGGATATTCCCGCCGATACAGGAGACTTTTGTTTAATGGATCGTCAGGTGGTAGATCTATTAAATTCTCTCCCAGAAAGAAATCGTTATATTCGTGGGTTGCGCGCTTGGATTGGCTTTCCACAAACTGCGGTTAAATTTGAGCGGGATGCGCGCTTTGCTGGGGAAGTAAAATATACCTTTAGCAAATCATTATCTTTAGCTATTAATAGCCTAGTATCTTTTTCCCGTGTCCCCTTACGTTTTGCCACCTATCTAGGATTATTTTCTGCCCTGATATCTTTGATTATGGCTCTGTTAGTATTATATTGGCGTTTACAGCAACCCGACTCACCGATCACGGGTTTTGCCACGATTATGATCGCTATATTTTTTCTGGGTTCTGTGCAGCTAATTAGCATCGGAATACTAGGAGAATATATCGGCAGAATTTACGAGGAAGTTAAAGGCAGACCCACCTACACAATTGCTGAGTTAGCTGGCTTACAAAATTCTTGATTATTGTCAGTAGGAATCGCTAATTTTTTGCTGTTTTGCCCATCTAGATAAAACTTGATCCTCCCTAGCGATCGCTACTCATGCGGCCTTGGCGGAGAGTTTTTGGGTCTTGGAGAATCTCTGGACAATAACGATCGAGCATTCTTGGCCAGCGACGGACAGGCTCACAATCCCCGGTGACAGAGACAAGACGACCAAAAACGGAATTTTTTAGCCCAGTTTCACAGAGACGAAATTTCGCCTCTGTTAGCCAGACTGATAGCTGATTGGAATCGCTAATAATTTTCTCGAGGATTTGTGGTCGGAGAATTTTCTTGGTAGGAAAAGCTGCTACCAAACTCGAATTCTTGTCCGTAGGCTTCCTCTCCGTGTTCAGGAACATCTAACCCTTCTGCTTCCGTATTCGGTTTAACCCGCAGCTCCATAAATAGACTGAGAACTTTCAGGATAACAAAAGTACCCACGGCAGCAAAGATATAAGTAGCGGCAACGCCAACAAATTGCGTCCACAGTAACCCCGGATTCCCAAAAAATAAACCATCATTTCCGACTGGATTAACTGCTTTTGTGGCAAAAAGCCCCGTAAGCAGCGCCCCTATTGTCCCGCCGACACCATGGACAGGATAGGTATCCAAAGAATCATCAAAGCGCAATTTTGCCCGCAGACTAACCGCAAAAAAACAGGTAAGGGCAGTGATCGAACCAATGAGAATCGCCCCGATCGGCAGCACATAACCGGCAGCGGGAGTAATACCCACTAATCCCCCTAAAAATCCACTAGCAATACCGATCGCCGTCGGTTTACCCCGTAAAATCCATTCTATAAGCATCCATGTCAAACCACCGGCCGAAGCGGCGATCGTGGTATTAACAAAAGCTGTCGTGGCTAGGGAACTAGAGGAAAGCGCGCTACCACCATTAAAACCAAACCAACCGAACCAGAGTAAACCGATACCTAGGAGAACAAACGGCACATTATGGGGTGCATAGGTTTGGACACCAAAACTACGCCGCGGACCGATCATCCAGGCGGCCACCAGTGCGGAAATCCCGGAACTAATGTGAACAACGGTTCCACCAGCGAAATCCAGCGCCCCAGTGGCTGCCAACCAACCCTTACCCCAAACCCAGTGAGCTAGGGGAGAATAGATCAAGGTGGACCAAAGCAGTAAAAACCAAAAATAGGCTTTAAAGTTGACCCGTTCCACGATCGCACCCGAAATTAAAGCCGGGGTGATGATCGCAAACATCATCTGATAGACCATAAACACTTGATGGGGAACGGTGGGTGCATAACCGATATTGTCAGGTGTGGCCGCAGTGACACCGTTGAGAAAAATCCAATCTAGTCCCCCGATAAAAGCTTCAATTCCCTCGCCAAAACCACTTTTACCCGGGGTGACATCGAAAGCGAGACTATAACCCCAAAGCACCCAAGTTACACCGATGACGCCCATGGCCACCAAACTCATCATCATGGTGTTGAGGACGTTACGGGAACGCACTAAACCCCCATAAAAAAAAGCCAGTCCGGGGGTCATTAATAAAACTAAAGCCGACGAGATCAGCATCCAAGCTGTATCTCCAGCACTAATCGGATTGGGGGGAGCGGCGGCGACGGTTTCCGCAAAAACCGGGGCAACTCCGAAATTGAATCCCAGTCCCAGCAAAAGCATGGTTATTCCTACGATCTTTTTCATTGTCGGTTGGTGGTTAGTAGCAAGATTAATTTTTTCTGTCCGTAAAGAGACAAAAACCGAAAGAGAAAAGGTTTAGAAGGCAATTATAGCCACCGATCGCATCGGGGCGAGGCCTTCTTCCTTTTCTCTTTAACTTTGTCGGGGATAAGTTAATCTATCTTTACAAGGTTTACCGATACTTTTTTGTTAACATACATTAACAATGCACTTTAAGAGAATCTCTTAAAGAGGGGGTATCTCCCAAAGTCTAAAACCTTTGGTTTTAGACGCATGAACTGACGTGCTGTCTTGGTTATCGACTAAAACCACGCTTGGATGTTACGTCATTGCTTAGTTATCGTATTGGCAACTTATCAGTATAGAGGTTGCTTGCTAACTGGGGTTTTCACCTGGACTCCTCTATGGTAAACGTGTACGCGCCAGTTCGTCAATCCCTGCTAAATATTAGCCAATATTAGCTATGGGTAGCATTTCTGCCGGATGTTTATTACCCTAACGAGTGCTAGGCGTTTCCATGTCAACACTGGAAGCATAATAGCCGCCGGCAACGATATCGGACTCCTTGACGAAACCGCTATAGGCTTCCATTCCGTGTTCACCCACATCCAGACCTTTCAATTCTTCTTCGGGAGTAACACGAATACCGAGGGTAGCCTTGAGGATTGTCCAAACAATACCACTAACAATCACGGTAAATGCCCCTACTGCCACAATTCCGATAATTTGGTTAATAAACAGTTGGAATTGACCGGTGATTAAACCCGCATCTTTGTTGAAGATACCGACGGCTAAAGTTCCCAACACACCACAGACGAGGTGAACGGAAGTGGCACCCACCGGGTCATCAATTTTCAGGTTATCGAAGAAAGACACCGAGTAAACCACGACTACGCCGGCGATTAAACCGATGATTGCCGCCGACCAATAGGATACACCATCACAACCGGCAGTAATGGCCACTAAACCAGCCAGAATACCGTTAATAATCATCGAAAGGTCGGGTTTACCATCTTTGAACCAAGCGGTAAGGGTAGCGGCAATGCCACCCGCGGCCCCGGCGAGGTTAGTGGTGACAGCGATATAGGGGACAGTTTCATTAACCGCTAAAGTAGAACCGGGGTTAAAACCGAACCAGCCAATCCAGAGAATTAAACAACCCAAGGTCGCAATACTCATGTTATGGCCGGGTAAGGCACTGGTGCGACCGTTGATGTATTTGCCCATTCTCGGGCCGAGAATTGCCGCCCCGGTTAAAGCAGACCAACCACCCACCGAGTGAACCACCGTCGAACCGGCGAAGTCTTTAAAACCAAGGTCAGCTAACCAACCGCCACCCCAAACCCAGTGACCAGTGATCGGGTACATGATACCGACGATAATTAAGCTAAAAACGAGGAAATCGACGAATTTAATCCGTTCTGCCACGGCCCCAGATACAATGGTTGCCGCCGTTCCCGCGAAAGCGACTTGGAACAGGAAGAACACCGAAGTGGGCAAATATTTCGGCATGGCGTAGGTGGCAGGATCGCTACTGCTGAGGAACCAACCTCCTGTACCGAAAAATTCGTTACTGACAGACCCGAACATCAGGGAGAAACCGATCGCCCAAAATGATATGGTGGAGAGGGCGAAAACGATCAGGTTTTTGGCGAGAACGTTAACGGCATTTTTCTGGCGACAGAATCCCGTTTCTAGCATCGCAAAACCCGCGTTCATAAAGATCACGAGGATGGCGGCAATTAAAACCCAGATTGTATTGAGGGCGTTTTGGACATCTTCGGGGGTTAAGGGTTTCGCATCTTGGGCCTGTACGGCCGTGTTCCAAACCACAAAAATAATCGCGGACAAAGGAACACAGGCTAACCAGACAGGGTTAATTTTCGGTAACAAACCGACAAGTTCCCCGGATTTTCGAGCAATTCGTTTCATCGTTAATTCGTTTACTTTGTTGAGTTAGTAGGTCGATTCATTACTATTGAAAATAATTACCGAGCAATTATGTCCGTTCAACCGCTAAATCCTAGGAACAGGGGTCAATCATTTCAGAAGACCAAACACCTAGGGATTTATCTTGATGTGTGAGTAGTCAATGTTTTTCGATCTTTGTTTTTTTGATCTGAGATTTCTGTATTCGTTGATACATTTCATTTTAAAATAATAAGTAGTTGGACAAAAGTAAAGTTAACTGTGGGGTAAGGAGTCAGTATTCTCCGAGTCAGTATTCTCCGAGTCAGTATTCAGGAGATTATTTTTATTTATTCTCCCCACACCCTAGGGTCGTTTCATTCTCTCAAATGTCATTCTCTCAAATCCTTATCTGGCAACGTTTTTAGTCGATTTATCGGAATAAATATCTGAAAATTTTTCAAAACGTCGTGCTTTGCTTACCTCATAAGCGATTAAAGGTAGCAAAAAAAAGAATTAGATTCGGAGAATGAATCAGCCCTACCCCACACCCCATCACCCCATCACCCCATCACCCCTGTCTCCCAATTCATAATTTATAATTTATAATTCCCACTGATTACTGATCACTGATCACTGAAAAGTCTCCCCTCATTTGGAGAAATAAACCATGACCCAGGCAACAGAATTCGATCGCACAATGATGCAAAGATGTCTAACCCTTGCTAGGCAAGCCTTGGGGCGGACTTCTCCTAATCCCTTGGTCGGTTCTGTGATCGTTCAAGAGGGTATAATTATCGGTGAAGGTTTTCACCCAGGGGCCGGACAACCCCATGCAGAAGTTTTCGCCCTGAGACAGGCAGCAGAAAAAGCTCGTGGTGCCACTTTATACGTCAATCTCGAACCCTGTAACCACTATGGACGTACTCCACCCTGTAGCGAGGCAATTATGCAAGCAGGCATTAAAAAAGTGGTGGTAGGGATGATCGATCCTAATCCCCTAGTGGCGGGGAAAGGCATTCAAAGATTAGAATCGGCAGGCATCGAGACGCTGGTGGGAGTGGAGGAGTCCGAATGTCGTCAACTCAATCAGGGTTTTATCCATCGCATCACCGCTAAAAAACCCTTCGGTATCCTCAAATATGCCATGACTCTCGATGGCAAAATTGCCGCTACTAGCGGTCATAGCACTTGGATTACTAGCCCCGCTTCTCGCCAAATAGTCCATCAATTGCGATCGGCCTGTGATGCGATTATCGTCGGCGGTAGCACTGTCCGTCAAGATAATCCCCACCTAACCACTCACGGCCTCTCCGATCATAATCCCCTGCGCGTGGTCATGACTCGATCGCTCGATTTACCCTCCTCCGCCCATCTTTGGGATACCAGTCAATTTCCCACGCTTGTTTATACACAAATTGATTCTAATGTCAAGCTTAAGCAACAATTATTAACAAAAGGCGTGGAAGTGATCGAACTAACCGCGGTGACACCCACTTTAGTGATGGAAAATCTTGATCAAAGGGGATTTTGTCAGGTTCTGTGGGAGTGCGGCGGCGGTTTAAGTGCAGCAGCGATCGCTGAGGGCATGGTACAAAAAATTATCGCTTTTATCGCGCCCAAAATCATCGGGGGAATCCAGGCACCTACTGCCGTAGGTGATTTAGGTTTCCAGTTAATGAGCCAAGCTTTACAGTTAGAAAATGTCACGGTTAATTATCTCAATCCCGATATTTTGATTGAGGGATATCTGCAAAGTAAACAGTAGAGCTACTGCAATTCTGGCTCAATCGGCAAATCTCAACCAACCGCTTGTAAAAGTCAAAAAGTCATCAATAACCGCGATAATCTGGCACTTACCCCTAATTTTTGCGATCGAGTTCTAGAAATAGCCCCGCTGCCGTTAAATGCCTTTATCGGTACGGTTATCCCCCTAGAAGAAGTTGGGCAATCGCTCTGTGATCAATGGTGCCATTATCGAGCAGAATAAAAAAGTTAGAATAGTCAAACCCTTACTGATTGAACGTATGACGGTACTCGAAAAAGGTAATATCACGATTCATACCGAGAATATCTTCCCTATTATCAAAAAATCCCTCTACACTGACCATGAAATTTTTCTGCGGGAATTGATATCTAATAGTGTTGATGCCATCTCGAAGTTAAAAATGGCTTCTTTAGCAGGAGAAGCGAGAGGAGAAGTCCCTGAACCAGAAATTAATCTCGCCATCGATAAAGAAAATCGTACCCTATCAATTACCGATAATGGCATCGGGATGACGGGGGAAGAAATCAAGAAATATATTAACCAAGTTGCCTTTTCCAGTGCGGAAGAATTTATCAATAAATATCAAAAATCAGCCAACGATTTAATCGGTCATTTTGGACTAGGTTTTTATTCGGCTTTTATGGTGGCTAAAAAGGTAGAAATTGATACTCTTTCCTATCAGGAAGGTGCTACCCCTGTCCATTGGTGCTGTGATGGTTCTCCGGAGTTTGAACTAACCGATTCTTCCCGCAGCCAAATCGGCACCACTATCACCCTAACTTTAATGGATGAGGAAGGGGAATATTTAGAACCTGCCCGCATTCGCCAGTTAGTCAAAACCTACTCGGATTTTATGCCCGTTCCCATTAAAATTGATGGGGAAGTGATTAATCAACAACGGGCTTTATGGAAAGAATCTCCTCAAAATCTGACTAAAGAAGACTACCTAGAATTCTATCGTTATCTCTATCCTTTCCAAGAAGAACCTTTACTCTGGGTACATCTGAATACCGATTATCCTTTCTTGCTCAATGGCATTCTCTACTTTCCCAAACTCAGACCGGATGTGGATGTCTCAAAAGGACAATTAAAGTTATTCTGTAATCAGGTTTTTGTCAGCGATCATTGCGAGGAAATTATTCCCGATTTCCTGATACCCTTGCGAGGAGTTATCGATAGTCCAGATATTCCTTTAAATGTGTCTCGAAGTGCTTTAACCAAAGATCGCACCGTTCGCCGTATTGCCGATTTTATTGCCAAAAAAATTGCTGATCGCCTCAAATCTCTCTATAACGAAGACGCGAAAGAATATATTCGTTGTTGGGGAGATGTGGGAACTTTTATTAAATTTGGTTCCTTGAAAGAGGATAAATTTAAACAGCAGGTAGAAGATATTTTAATCTATCGGACTACCTACAAACCCCCAGAAACCCCGGTACAAGTGGCAGTGCAAACCGCCGAAGGTGACGCATGGCAAGAAGCAACGGCGAAAACTCCCCTAGAAGCGATCGAACAGGAAGGTTATACTACTCTCAAAGCCTACCTAGAACGCCATAAAGAACGCCACGAAAATCGAGTTTTTTACTGTACCGATCCTCGTAGCCAATCCACCTACGTTGAACTCTACAAAAATCAAGGTTTAGAAATCCTTTTCTTTGATTCTTTCATCGATACTAATTACTTTATTCCTTTCCTAGAAAGAGAATACTCCGATGTGAAATTCACCCGGGTTGATTCTGAATTAGACTCGACGCTGCTCGAACAGGATCAAGCTAGTGAAATTATCGATCCCGCCAGTAATAAAACCCGGGCTGAATTGATCAAAGAAATCTTCGCCAAAGCTCTCGATAATTCCCGCATCAATATCAAAACTGAAGCCTTGAAATCCGATGATCCCCAAGCTACTCCCCCGGCAATTGTCTTACTTCCAGAAGCGATGCGACGCTTACAGGAAATGACGGCAATGATGCAACAAAAAGCCATGGCTTTCCCCGAAGAACATATTCTGATGATTAATACTAATCATCCCCTAATTCAACAGATTATCCAGATTAGTCAGGGAAGTATTGTTACCGGTAGCGGCGAATCTCCATCGGCGCAATTAGCGAAAATGCTCTGTCAGCACGTTTATGATTTAGCTTTAATCGCTCAAAAAGGATTTGATGCCGAGGGAATGCAAGCTTTTGTGGAACGTTCCAATCGCGTTCTGACTAAGCTAACCGAAAAGATTTAATCTATTGCCAAACTTTAGCTGTTTCGATATGCTGAGAGTGTGTTAATTCACACTCTATTTTTTTAACCTGATCAATATGATCTAGCGATAAGCTATCTTGCCGCCGTCAGCCTTGAATAAGTTATCAGTTATCAGATGTAAGTTTTCAGTTCACTTATACTGTTTACTGTTTACTGTTTACTGTTTACTGATAACTGATAACTGATAAGTAGGGAGGCACAATTATTTGTAGGATGGGTTAGCGGTAGCGTAACATGAGCGGGCGTTGGGTTTCATGCTTCAGCCCAACCTACGTTCTGTTTACTGATAACTGTTTACTGATAACTGATAACTGATAACTGAAAAATGCGCTTACCCACCCTCAAATATGAGCGAGGAACCTTAATTCTCCATCCACCACCAAAGGGGAAAAAATGGCTAGATTTTGCCACTTGGGATGATCGTATTGAAAGATTTCGCATTTTGGCCATTCATTATCGTCCTCTCGTGGAAACTCTACAGGAGGAGGGCATTAACTTCCAAGATGAAGCAAAAGCTTTCAACAATTTAGAATTAATTGCCAGTTTTGAACGGGAACCCTACCCCCACCAAACGGAAGCGTTAATCGCTTGGAAAAAATCCCAGAGAAGGGGTGTCATTGTCCTTCCCACCGCTGCCGGCAAAACCTATCTTGCCCAATTAGCTCTACAATCGACTCCCCGCAGTACCTTAATTATCGTGCCGACTATTGATTTAATGCACCAGTGGTATGCCCAGATGTTGGCGGCTTTTCCCGATGCCGAGGTGGGATTATTAGGGGGAGGTTCTAAGGATAATAGTGCTATTTTAATCGCCACCTATCAAAGTGCGGCAATTTACTCGGAAACTCTTGGCAATCGTTACGCTTTTTTGATTTTTGATGAATGTCATCATTTACCATCGGATTTCTTTCGGAAAATAGCGGAAGATTCGATCGCACCCTATCGTTTAGGCTTAACAGCAACACCGGATCGCGGCGATGGTAGTCATCAAGATTTAGATTATCTTATCGGTGCAATTGTTTATCAAAAAAGTCCCCAAGACTTGTCAGGAAAAGCCCTAGCCGATCATGAAATAATTCAAATTAAAGTGAAACTATCTGCCAAAGAACAGGAAAAATATCAAGAAGCAATTAAAATTCGCAATGATTTTTTAAGAAAAAATAATCTCAGTTTGTCTGGTTTAGATGGTTGGCAAAATTTTGTCATGATTAGTGCCAGAAGTAGCGAAGGGCGCCGGGCCATGTTAGCGCACCGGGAGTCGAAGGAAATATCCTCCGGAACCCAGGGAAAATTGCGGGTTTTAGCCGAGTTAATCTGTGAACACCATCCGGAACCAATTTTGATTTTTACCAACGATAATGCCACAGTTTACCGCATTTCCGAGAGCTTTTTAATACCTGCCATAACCCATCAAACTCCCGTGAAAGAACGCCATGAAATCCTGACCCGTTTTCGTCAGGGAGAATACAAAATTCTGGTGACTTCCCATGTTCTCAATGAAGGGGTTGATGTGCCGGAAGCGCGCATCGCGATTATTTTATCGGGAACCGGTTCCACTAGGGAATATATTCAGCGTTTAGGACGGGTGTTAAGAAAAGGACAACAAGAGGATAAACGGGCGATTTTGTATGAAGTGATAGCCGAAAATACCACGGAGGAAAAAACCTCCCAACGACGACGGGGAGAGCAGAAAAATAAAACTAGCTATAAAACCGGTAATCGACAATTGGAATTATTGCCTTCTGCTCCGAAAAAATCTTTTTCTTTCCCGAAAGCTGCCGAATCTTCTACTCCTTGGGTCAGTTCTCCAGAGTCAGAGGAAGAATAAAAAATTTCTCTGGGGGATTTTCCTCTATAATAAAGGTAAGTAGGTAGGTGTTAAAAGTTGTCAGATACCCCCCTTATCAAGGGGGGAAGGGGGGATCCCCCCGCCTATCGGCACCCCCCTTATCAAGGGGGGCAGGGGGGATCAGAGGCAAAATCTATCTTCAATTTAATTATAACTACTTACTTAAAAAATCTAGATTGATACCCCTATGACCGAACTTGCCCAACAAAAATGTCAACCTTATCAATCGGGTTCTTCTCCTATCACTGCCGAGGAAATTACCGCTTTACAGGCTAAAATTCCCGATTGGAATCTCTTAGAATACGAGGGTATTCCCCGTCTGCAAAAACTCTATAAATTTGCCAATTTTCAAGAGGCAATCGCCTTTACTAATGCCGTGGGAGAAGCAGCGGAAAAAGAAGGCCATCACCCCGCTTTATTGACAGAATGGGGTAAAGTTACCGTTTCTTGGTGGACCCATGACGTGGGCGGATTACATCAAAATGATTTCATCATGGCTGCCCGTACCGATGATATTTATCGAAAATTTGGGTCTAAAACCCCGTCCTTTAGCGTAGCGGAGGACGGCTTGACATTTCTAGCTAAATAGTTTACCATGGTAAATATAGTCTGGTAAACAAGATGTTAAAAGCGTTTAAGTACAGAATCTATCCGA
>NZ_JADBUE010000014.1:0-6610 GCF_020245805.1 Microcystis sp. M179S2
ACGAACAGGTTTAATAACTTGCTAAGTGGGTGGGTGGAATTAAATATAAGATGAACGTAGGTTGGGTTGAAGCATGAAACCCAACGCCCGCTCATGTTACGCTACCGCTAACCCATCCTACAAATAATTGTGCCTCCCTACTAAGAAAAAATCTAGGGGATTCCATGATTGATAACGAACAGGTTTAATAACTTGCTATCTAAGCATAAATCAGTTACAATTCTTGCAAATTAACTTCGTCTGTGAGGAAAGCTGGAAGTGTTGTTAAAAAAAGCCAAAAGAAACGGCCGTATAAGACACATATTTTCTGGAGGAATTTTGATCACATCCTGTGTGGGGACAGCCATACTTTGCGATCGGGTGAAGGCCCTTCCTTCCCCCTTAGACATTGACGCTGCTTCTATTCGGGTATCCCAGGAAAAAATTATCATTAATTCCCCCGTAGAATTAGAGAGGACAGAAAGAGTTCTGACCACCAATTCCTTCTCGACAACAGAGGGATTAGCCGATAGTAATCTGCCCTCATCCTTAGAAAATAAACTAGGGAAATCTTCCCTCGATACTTTAGCAACAGAAAAGACCAGGACAATTTCAACCCTAGAAGAATGGAAGGCGAATCTAGGGACAACGCAAGCAAGTCAGCTTTTACCAGCAGGAGTTAATAACTCGCCAGAAGTCGAAAAATGGCAAGCACAGGCATCTACCCCCGTTGATCCCAATATTTCTCCCGAATTGCAGCGTTTACGTCAAGAGTTTCTGATTGAGGAACCGCAATTAAGGCAACAAACCCTTTCTGCGAAACTGGCGGAATTTGTGGTTACTCCTAGTGGCAGTATCTCTACTCCCAGCGCTTTTGGAGCGACTTTTGGGCAGATTTTCGGTGGTTTCGGTTTCCAGTCGAGAACCCGTTTTACCAATCAAGCAGATGGTGGGTTAGCCCTAGGGGTCGGTTTAGGAGAACCCCAGAAAATTGTCGGTTTGGATGTAACTCTGGCGATTTTGAGCCTTTTTGGTGATAACGCTGGACGGGGCAGTTTTAGCTTTAAAATTCACCGTTCTCTGCCAGAAAGTTTTGCTGTGGCCCTAGGATTTGAAAACGCTATTAACTGGGGTGGGACAGATGGCAGTAGCAGTATCTACGGGGTGGTGAGTAAATTTTTTCAGTTAACAGAAACAACGAAAGAACCCTTTAGCCAATTGACGCTCTCTTTGGGTGTTGGTGGTGGTCGTTTTCGCTCGGAAGGAGCCATCGAAGATGGGGTAAATTCCCTGGGTGTCTTTGCTAGTGCGGGTTTACGAATTGTTGAACCGGTCTCGGCCATTGTCGAATGGTCGGGTCAAGACTTAAACGCAGGTATTTCCCTGATTCCTTTCCCGAAAATCCCCTTGACGATTAACCTTGCGGGTGCTGATTTAACGGGGAATGCTGGGGACGGAGCTCGCTTCGTCATGAGTATCGGCTACAATTACTTTTTCCCCCGTTAGTCGGTTTTTATATTGTGTAACTTAGTTTTTTGAATGAGGATTAAGACCATGTTGATGAAATGGTTGACTAATTGGCAAGTTTCCCTAGTGGCGGCGGTTTTGCTGACCAATTCCCTAGTCTCTCCCGTTATGGCGCAAACCGGCAACCAATCCGATATCACCGGACCAATTCTTTCCACCAGTGATTTTGCCGGTCAAACTATCCCCATCACCACCACGGTGACGGGATTGGGATTTCAGGGGGGAGAACCGGTTCAAATCGCTGTTAATCAGGCGGCTGCTTCTGTGAATGCTCTTTTAGCCAGTAATAATTTAACCTCCCCCACAGGTATCCCGATTCCCGCAGCCGTTCAGCAATTGCTACTGAGCATCTTAACCGGGGATGCACAGGCGGGTAATAATATCAATGCTGTCATTGCCGCTCTTTACTCAGCCCCCGGCGCACCGCCTTTAAATGTTATTCAAGACTTATTGGCCAGCTTAGAGAAACTGACCAAGGAAGAGAGGGTAGTTCCAGCTAAATTGCAGGCGGCGGTGCGGGCCTATAATGCGATGATTTTAGCCAGTAACGAAGAGTTTCTCCGCAATCCCCCCGCAGAACTACGAGCAATTCAAGCATTCTTAGCTAAATTGGTGCAACCCACTATTAGCTAACCGCATTTTCCAGGCTGACTTCACCATAGTCTCCTTGGATTAGAGGGCTGTGGTGAAGGCTCCACGGTGGGCGCGGTGGTTGGCTGTGAGGGGGTTAGAGAAGGGGTATTTCCTCCCCCTAAAGATTCTTGGAGCTTGTCTCGCAGTTTTTTGGCAGTATCGGAGTTAGGATTAATTTTGAGAGCTTGTTCGTAGGCGGCCAGCGCCTCTTGGGGGCGTTTCCAGTAGGTCAAGACCAGACCTTTCCCGTACCAAGCTTGATAGAGTTGAGAATCGAGTTGCAAGGCTTTTTCATAGGCGGCATAGGCGAGGGCTAATTGTCCTAACCGCCACATTTTATTGCCTTGATTAAGCCAGTTTAGGGGATTAGTATCGTTATTATTGGGAACTTCAAAAGCCTTGTATAATTCATCCCCAATTTCTTGCAAAGATAAGGCATTGGGGGGCGAATTTTCGACATTTATCTGCCCTTGAATGCCAGACTGGGGTGCTAATTTCAAAAAAGTAGTGATGGGAATAGCGAGACTAAAGCCAATTGGCACGGGAACCTTGGCGATTTTTTCGGCTTCATTTTGTCCGTGAACCGCGATGACTCGTCCATTGAGATCCAACACTGGACCGCCACTCATGCCCCCATAGGTGACACTGGTATAAACTATCTCATACCCCAACTCCGGGGGAAATATTTTCAGCAAGGGTGTAATGTCCTTGGGCAGCACTTTCCCCACATTGAACAATCGTTTCCGCTTGCCGATAAATTTCGGATCCGGCCATCCAGAAGCAAAAATAAATTGTTCGTCAGCTACTTGATAGTTAGCCAAGGTAGCTAATTGATAATTTTGGTCGCTCTGAAACTGTACGAGAGCTAGATCTACTCCGGGTAATTTTTTGATGCTATTGTAATCGAGCGGATATTGCTTGCCATCCCAGGTAATAATTTTTAGTTGATCGTAATAGAACTTGCAGGCATCTCTAGCATCTTTACAGATCACATGACTGGCAGTAAGAACAGTATAAACTTTTCCTTCTTTGGCAATAATTGATCCAGAGCCATTAGCAGTAATTTTCCCATTCGCCCCCTCTTCTTCTGAGGGGATTAAAACGGTAATCTTTTCAGCAATTTTTTCTATCTGCTCAGTTGTTGATGCCTTAGCAATCTGAGGAGAAACCACAAACACCGCTATACTAACTAGGGCGGCGGAAATTTTCAAGAAATTGTTGCTCATTCTGGTTTAAAAATACAGTTGAGTGGAATTTACCAGAGGGGTGTGGGAGCGGGATTCTTTTCTCTTGGGGTTGACGAGGATGGAGAAGGAAAATCTTCCCAGAAAGTGGGTTCTCTATGGGTGGGAAGCGGTGGGGGTGAAACTGAGGGCCGTTGCCGACTGGAAGCAGATAGAGAAGATGACCCCGATTGTAAAAAAGTCCCGATAGGAATCGCCCAACTTAATCGACTCATTTGTTCCCACAGTGCCGGTGAAGTCACTGTTCCATCAGCAAAAACGTAGGATTTACCCCAGAGAGGATAAGCATGAATCCCGTTAATGCCAATAACTTTACCTTGCCGATTCAGCAGCGGTCCGCCACTCATGCC
The DNA here is from genome assembly GCF_020245805.1 of Microcystis sp. M179S2. Taxonomy (NCBI): domain Bacteria; kingdom Bacillati; phylum Cyanobacteriota; class Cyanophyceae; order Chroococcales; family Microcystaceae; genus Microcystis; species Microcystis sp. M179S2. Next base: position 3,734 of record NZ_JADBUE010000014.1, read on the forward strand.
ATTTTTAATCTTATTGGTATAGCCGATTTGGTAGCCTCTCGAAAAGGATTTATCACTCAAAAGCGACACTTTACCCAGGGTGAAGGTAAATCCTTGTTCTGTCGGGCGATCGCCATCGTAGGGAAAGCCAGCGGCGAAAACTTCATCTCCGATAGCGAGATCATCGACATTAGCCAAATCAGCAATAGAATAAACTTGGCTACTGCGAAAAGAAATTAAGCCTAAATCATAATTATTCAAGCGAATTGTTCTGACCAACTCACCCCGATGTATCTTGCCGTCAGGGGTTTGTATTTGCCAACCCCGAGAGCGATCCCGCCCTAAAACATGGTCATTAGTGAGGACTTTGTAGGAAGAACCCTGCTTTTCAACTAAAATGCCCGAACCCCAGCCTTGCCCTGATAACACCTTAACAGTAATTGCTCTGGCTAACTGACGCAGCTGTTGTTCTGAAAGTTGTTGAGAGCTATGGGCATTGGCCTGGTTAGGTTCCAGAGCAGGAGCATAGCTTTGCACAGCAAGCAAAGGTGTGGACAGTCCCAATAATAAACCGCCCACACCAGCCAAAATTCTTTTTATCGCCCGACTCACTTGATTACTATGCTCCTATCTATAGAACTAGAAAAGTTTACCAAACAGCGGGCGTTGGGTTTCCTTGCGTCAACCCAACCTACCTTATCTATAGAACTAGAAAAGTTTACCAAACAGAACCGCCTGATGGTTTTTGGGGGGGTTGTTCGGGAGAAGTCCCAGGCGCCGGAGAAGAGGACGAACCGGTGGCAGGATTTGTTTCCACGGGAACGCTTTCTAGGAATTTTTTGAAATGGACAGTGGCAGAATCCGATGAGCTTTCAAACAAAGGACTGCTGCTGGCTCCTTCCCGGATGTCGAATAGCTGTTCGATTTTCTGGGTTGCGTTTTCCCCTCTCTTGAGGGTAAATAATAGGTTACTGCTATTTGCCCGTTCTCGTCCATCACTAGGGGAATAGATGACCGGCAGACCATTGAGATAGCCAGTGGTAATAATATCAATTCCGCCTGGTCGAGCGTTCAGGCTGTTGAATCTTCCAGTTACTTCTTGACACCGTTGCATGGGAGTATAACCGGAACCGCTGAAATAACGAGAAACCCAACGAATCACAGGCTTATATTCATTAGGTCCGACTTGGGCAGCGGTTGTGGGAACTCCTACATAGGGGCCTGTCAGTGGTACAAGACACTCGAATCTGGTTTGAGCTTGGCTCGGTGATTGTAAGGTCAAGGCAGCTCCTACACCAATCAGACCAATAGTCAGAGTTTTTGTCAAAGTTTGTAATTTCATTGTCCTTATCCTAATCCTGCAAAGGGACTCCGTTGTACACTTCAAAGGTAGCTTTTGTTTTTCCGTTAAATAAAAGAAAGCAAGGCCTTTGCAACAATTCTTATTTTTTGGATTAGCTTTTCTTCAAACTCCTTTAAGAGAGCAATCAGATGAGTTCGTTTACCCCAAAGCAGACCAAACTTCTAACTTACTGACCACGCGACGAATCACCTCATCGGTAAACTCACTCATGGTCATTTGGCCCCCTAAATCGGGGGTTTTTTTGCCCTCGTGAATAGTTTCAAAGACACTTTCATAAATTGCCCTGGAAGCTTTACGCGCTTCGTTAGTTTCGATATAACCTAACAAAGCTGCCGAGGCTAAAATCATCGCCATGGGATTAGCGATATTTTTGCCCTCTAAAGCGGGGGCAGTGCCGTGGGGAGCTTCTGCCATAATAGTTTTAACCGCTAATGTCTCCTCATCAAATCCCAAAACTAAACTTTCGGCCCCGGCAATACTGCCATAGAGTTGCAAGACAAAATCAGATAATAAATCGCCATCGCGATTAAGTGCTGGAATCACCAAAGCTTCGCCGTCGGTTTGTAAAAGTAGGGCAAAAGTTGCATCAATTAACAGGGGTTGATAACGCACTTCTGGATGTCTTTGGGCTGCTGCGTCTAATTCCTCTTTAAACATCCCTTCGTAGGTGGCACTAACGGTGAATTTTGGGCCGCCAAATACCCGCGCCCCGGTTTTTTTGGCGTGTTGAAAGGTAAACTCGGCCACGGCGCGACTGGTAGCCCTAGAAATGCGCGAGGTGCGATAGGCAATTTCATCGCCAGTGGTGCTGGTTTCTCGCCATTCTCTGGCCCCGTAGGCATCATCAACGGCCATGCGGACAATGGCAATGGGAGAATAAACGCCCCCAATCGGACGAATACCGGGGATACGGCGACCGATGCGGAGAATTACCTGAGAATTCATTGCTTCTCTTAAAATAGCGTTAGGACTGCCCACATCTCCTTTGATTTCTGGGGTAATAGTGGCAGCTTTGAGAGCTAATCCGGTTTTTAGAGTCGCTTCGGCGGCCTCGTGAACCACTTGGTTGTTACTCTGGCGACGTTGGGCTAAACTAAGATCAAAATCGGCAAAGTTAAGCGGTTGACGAATTATCGAGGGTTGCAATACTCTCAGGGCTTCTAGTAATAGTTCTTCTCCAGTTTGGTCGCCGTGCATGACCACAATGGTGGGGATATTTTCAGCCATAATTTTTGAGTTTTAAGAAAAATTTTCCAGTATATGTTAATGCTTAATTGGCTGGTTAATCGGCTAAAAAAGATACTTTTTACCTTAATTAATTCTGTAATTTTATCAATCTTGTAAGTAGCTGGTTATAATTAAATTGAAGATGGCTCCCCCCTTAATCCCCCCTTAATAAGCTATCCATTAGTCAGATCTTTCTTAACAAAAAGAGAAGAAACTTAAAAAAAGGGGAAACGATTGATAGGTATAGTTTTGAAAGAAGGAATTAAGGTGGAGGTAAGCAAAAAAATGGAGAAATGGGCAGCCCAAGA